>NZ_JAEIMH010000045.1:0-72051 GCF_016464295.1 Streptomyces sp. N35
CCACCCACCCACACCCCCCACTCACCCGCGCCCCTCCACCCTGTACGGCACGTACTGCCCCACCTCGCACACCCTGCGCCGCCCCACCTCGTACGCGAACACCCCCAGCCACACCGCGATGAGCAGCACCTGCGACCGCTGTCCGAGCCCGAGAAGCCACGTGCCCTTGCCCGCCTGGAACGCCGCCACGGACGCCAACGTCCAGGCGGTGACGGCCAGTTCCGCCGCCACGAGCCACGGTCCGATACGGGCGAGCAGCGGCCAGGACCCGTATCGGCGGGCCGCCACCGTGAGCGCCACCATCCCCACCAGCGCACCGCACACCGCGACCGAACTGCTCACGGCGTGCGCGGCATGCGTGGCCGGTACCAGACCCGCCGTCTCGCGGGCCGCACACTCCGGATCGGCCGTCGGCGTGCAGCTCAGCGGCAGCCGGGAGTCGACCGCCGTGGCCGCCCCGAACAGGGCGAGCCCGGCCCAGCCGAGCGTGGACCACAGGGCGCGCGGACGGTGGCGCAACAGACCCCATGCCGCGCCGGCGGACACGAGCAGTCCCGCCACCAGGTCCGTGGTGCGGAAGACGCCGCCGAGCGGTTCGCTCTGCGCGGCGAGTTCGCTGACATAGGTCCGTATCGGATCGAGGCCGGTGGAGACCACGACCTCGATCACCCAGGCCGTGTACGCCAGCGCCCCCAGGGCGAGCAGCACGGCGGCGGGCCGCAGACCGCGGGAACGGGAAGGGCTCATCGCTGCACACACCGTAGAGAGGGACATAGTGGGGCGAGCCTACGGCTCGGGTGGGGGAGTGGGCGCCCGGGTGCCTACTCCACGGGAGCCCGCGCACCCTGGTACTCCGGATGCACCCAGTGGGGCTTGCGGAACTTCAGGAACGCCAGCGGGATCACGAGCCCGAGGATGAGCAGCCCACCGCCGACGATCAGCAGATAGCGCCACAGCGGACCGTCGCCGAACTGGTCCGGCGGTACGAACCCGATGACCATCGCGCACGCCGAGGCGACGAACCCGACGCCCGCGACCAGCGTCACCGCCGGCACCACGAAGCCGCGCGGCCGGTCCGGCTGGCTCTTGCGCAGCTTGACCACGGCCACGAACATCAGCAGATACGCGATCAGATAGATCTGCACCGTGATCACGGAGAACATCCAGTACGCGGAGGACACGTTCGAGCTGAACGCGTAGAGGACGCCGATCAAAGTGGTGACCACACCCTGGGCGATCATGATGTTCTGCGGTACTCCGGCCGGGTTCAGCTTCTGCAGGAACGGCGGCAGATACCCCTCCTGACGAGACAGCTGCACCAGGCCCTTCGCCGGACCCGAGAGCCAGGTCAGCATGCCGCCGAGCGCCGCCATCACCACCATGATCCCGACGATCTTCGTCAGCCAGGCGACGCCGAAGTGCGAGAAGAAGGCGTGGAAGGCCTGCATCAGACCGGCGGTGAGGCTGGTGTTCTCGGCGGGCAGCACCCAGCTGATGGCGAGGGCCGGAAGGATGAAGATCAGCAGCACGAGCCCGGTGGCCATGAAGATCGAGCGCGGGTACTCCGAGCGCGGTTCGCGCAGGCTGGAGACGTGCACGCCGTTCATCTCCATCCCCGCGTAGGAGAGGAAGTTGTTGACGATCAGGACCAGGCTGGCGAGTCCTGTCCACGGCGGCAGCCAGTGACCGGAGTCCATCGGGGCCTCGGAGGGGTTGCCCTGCGCGAGGAAGACGATGCCGAGCACCACGAGCACGACGCCCGGGATCAGCGTGCCGATGATCAGGCCCAGGCTGGACAGGCCGGCCACGGTCTTGGTGCCGCGTGAGGTGATCCAGACACCGGTCCAGTAGATGACGACGATGACGATCGCGACGTAGAGCCCGTTCTCGGCGAGGCTCGGGTGGATCACGTACGCGAAGGTCGAGGCGACATACGCGAGCAGGCTCGGGTAGTACGCGATGGTCATCGCGAACTGGCACCACACCGCGAGGAAGCCGAGCGGCTTGCCGAGCGCCTCGCTCACCCACCGGTAGATGCCGCCGGTCCAGCCGGAGGCCAGCTCGGCGCCGACGAGGGCGGTGGGGAGCAGGAAGACGATCGCGGGCAGCAGATAGAGGAAGATCGCGGCGAGGCCGTAGATCGCCATGGAGGGCGAGGGGCGCAGACTCGCGACGGAGGCGGTCGTCATCAGGGCGAGCGTCACCCAGGAGATGAACTGCCGCTTCGTGCCGTCGTCCGCGACCGGCTCATTGACCTCGTCGGTGGTCGTCATGCGGCCATGATCAACGCGATACGCGAGAGCCGCATGCGGAGCGGCCGCCCTTGCCGGCCCGGCTCACCGAAGCCGTGGCCCGGCTCACCGAAAGCCCCGGCCCGGCTCACCGAAGCCGTGCCCGCCCCACCGAAAGCCCCGGCCCGGCTCACCGAAGCCGTGGCCAGGTCACCGAGGCTTCGCGCCCCGCTCCTTCAGGAGATCCGCCATCAGATCGATCTCCGACTCCTGCGCGTCGACCATCCCCTGCGCGAGCCGCTTCTCGACACCCACCACGCAGCGCTCCACACAGCCCTGGGCCATGTGGACACCGCCCTTGTGGTGGTCCGTCATCAGCTGGAGGTAGAAGATCTCGGCGTCCTTGCCGCTGAGCTCGCCCAGCCGCTTGATCTCGGACTTGGTCGCCATGCCCGGCATCAGCGCGCCGTCGTGGCCGGGCGACGGCGAGGCCGGCATGTCCATCCAGCCCATCGGGTCGTCACCGGACGCGATCGGCAGGCCCCACAGGTTCAGCCAGCCGAGCAGCATGCCGCGCTGGTTGGCCTGGGTGTTGGCGATGTCGTACGCGAGCCGGCGGATGCCCTCGTCGTCGGTGCGGTCCCGTACGACGAAGGACATCTCTACGGCCTGCTGATGGTGCACGGCCATGTCCCGTGCGAACCCCGCGTCGGCGGAGTCCGTCGAGGGCGTGGCCGAGGCGGCCGGGGGCGCCGCGTCGTCGTGGCCGTCCGCGAGCGCGAGGGTCATGCCCCCGCCGCCCGCGAGCAGCACCGCCGCGGCGATCCCCAGCCAGGTTGCGCGCTTCACTGACACAGTCCGTTCCTGGTGGCTACAGAGTCCTCATCGTCGCAGAGTCCTCGTGGCTACAGGGCCAGCCCGTTGGTGCAGGCGGCGCCCGGCTCGGGGGTCTGCTTGCCCTGGACGAACTTGGCGAAGAAGCTGTCCACCCGCGGGTCCTTGGCGCTGTCCACGGTGACCTGCTTGCCCCAGGCGGTCAGCATGAGCGCGCCCTCCTGGCCGTCGACCGGGCTCATCAGGGTGTACGGGGTGGCCTTGACCTTCTCCTGGAGCGCCTTGATGTCGGCGTCCTTGGCCTGCTTGTTGTACGTCACCCACACGGCGCCGTGCTCCAGGGAGTGCACCGCGTTCATGTCCGGGATCGCCTTGTCGTAGACGTCGCCGTTGCAGTTCATCCACACCTGGTTGTGGTCGCCGCCGACCGGGGGCGTCTGCGGGTAGGACACCTGCTTGGTGACGTGGTTGCGGCCCAGCTTCTTGGCGTCGAACTCCTGCAGGCCCTTGATGGGCGCATCGGCGGCGGCCTTGGCCTTCGCGTCCGCTTTTTCCTGCTTGTCCTGCTCGTTGATGAAGAGGTACGAGCCGAAGCCGACCAGGCCCACCACTATGACGGTGCTGATGCCGATGGTGATCAGCCGGTTGCGGCGCTCGCGGGCCTGCTCGGCGCGGCGCATCTCCTCTATCCGGGCCCGGCGATCGGCTGAGGAGTTCTTGCGGGCGGAACCCATGCTGATGTGTCCGTTCTCCAGTGGCGTTGGGGCCTTCCCCGCCCGGGCGGAGCCGAGAGCGAGGAAGGATCAGCTGATGTTAACGGCGGCCCTCGCCCGGCGTCAGCTGCCGTCCCTCGATCGCCTCACGGGCCACATCGGCCAGGACCCGGTGGTGCTGACGGTCCGGCTGGTGAGCGCGTGCTCCGGCCGCGTGGTGACCGTCCTGCCGGCGCGGGCCTCGCACTCCCGCAGGAGGCAGTTCGCGGTGACATCGGCCAGGGCGAGGGCCAGGGCCAGGGCGAGGGCCAGGGCCAGGGCCAGGGCGAGGGTCAGGATGCAGGAGTGCGCCGGGCCGTCGGAGTTCAGCAGAACGAGTGGGTCGAGCATGGGTGCCCGGACATGGGCTCGGACTCCCGTCATTCCAGGGAGAGTTCACCTTGCACGATGCGCCGGGCCAGCGTGTCGAGAGGCCCGTCCTCGGCGAAGGCGCGGGCCTTGATCAAGGACAGGGCGTCCTCGACGGAGCAGCCCAGGCGCACCGCGACGATGCCTGTCGCCTGGTGGACGACGGCGCGGTGGTCGATGCCCCCGTACAGGTCGTCGTCGCCGACGCCGGCGCCGGCGTCCAGCAAGGAGCAGGTGAGTGCGTCCGCGACGGGGGCCAGCGCCGAGCTGTCCAGCGGTTCGGCGCGCGTGCCGAACACGGCCAGCGCGCCCAGCGAGCCGCCTTGGGCGCTGATCGGTATGACGCTCACGGTCTGCAGCCCGACGAGGGCGAGCTGCGGCCCGTACCCGGGCCAGCGCCATGAGAGCTCCGCGCCGCAGGCGCTCACTGGGGCGGCCGTCGCGACCGCCTCCCAGGTCGGGCCCTCGCCGAGCAGGAACTCCAAGTCCTGTGCCGTACGGGAGGCTTCGTCCGAGGCGGCGACGGCGAGCTGGCCGTGATCGGCGGCGTGCAGACTGAGCGCGGCGCTCGGCGTACCGCACGCCTCGGCCACTCCGGTCATGAACCGGGGGCGGTCGCCGCCCTGCCGCTGCCAGTTCAACACGCGCCGCGCGTAGGTCTCCTGCAGCGCGGCCGAGGCGTAGTGCCGCTGTGCGCTGCTGTGGTGCAGTGCGGCCAGGTGCGCGGCCTCCTGGTCGCCGGTGAGGGCGACGAGCCGCTCGTACCGGTCTGCGATCTTGTCTGCGTTCTCCCCGCGCAGCCTGGCCGATTCGGCTCTGCGCCGCGCCAACGCGGCGAGCTGCGCAGTGCGTTGCCGCGGCTCCATAAGCGCAGCGTACCGCCGCGGGAGGCTCAGCCGGAGCCCTCTGTCTCGGTCGCTTCCATGAACAGGACGACACCGTTGCGCCGTTCGCCGAACGGGGTGCAGGTCACCGTGCACAGCACGGCGCGGCCGAGCCGGTTCACCGCGGGAATGCCCACCGGAGCGGGGCGCCGGCCGCTGGCCAGACACCGTTCCACGGCGCCGCGCAACTGCTCCACCGGCAGCCCGAAGTCGAGCCCGAAGAACGGGGCCCCGATGGCCTCGTCGTCCCGCAGTCCCCACAGCTCCGTGGCGCCCCGGTTCCAGCTCTTCACCTTGAAGTCCGCGTCGAGCATCGCCACGCCGGCGTCGATGCTCGTCAGCACCCCTTCCAGGAAGGAAGTGGCCTCGTTGACGGCCTCCGTGTGGGTCTGCATGCTCTCGTTGAGGGTCTCCAATTCGCTGTTGCTGGACTGGAGTTCCTCGTTCGTGGTCTCCAGTTCCTCGATGCTCGACTGGAGTTCTTCGTTCGTGGTCTCCAGCTCCTCGTTCGTGGACTGGAGTTCCTCGTTGGTCGTCTCCAGTTCCTCGTTGGTCGACTGGAGTTCCTCGTACGCGGTCTCCAGCTCCTCCCGCACCCGGCCGTTCTCGACCTTGAGGTGTACGGCGGTCGTGACGTCCGTGAACGAGATGGTCGTGGCGACCGGCTGACCTGCCGAGTCCGTCAGGGGCTGTACGTGGATGTCGTAGAAGCGCGTGTCGCTGCCGTTGCGTCGCTCCGCGCCGCTCACCCGCAACGACCGCATCTCGTGCCGTGCCTGCTCGATCAGCGAGCGGAGCTCGACCGGGCGGTAGGAGATCTCCAGATCGTGGAACGGCCGTCCGGCGTCCTGCTGGGTGAGCCCGAACGCGTTGCGGGCCTGTTCGTTCACCAGCAGGACCGTGCCCTGCTGGTCCACGCTGATCGTGGGCGTCGGGAGCGCGTCCAGGACCAGGTCGCGCAGTTGCCGGGTGCGCGCGGCCGCCGAGCGCTGCTCGGTGCCCGCGCGGTCCCGCAGCTTCACGGGCACGGCGGGGTGGCGGGAGGACGGATCGCCGGGCCGGCGCCGGAACAGCCGCTGGCGCACACTCACGGCCTCGTACCGTTCGGAGTCGTTGAGCAGCATCTCGGCCTTGCCGAGGAACAGGAACCCGCCCTCGGCCAGCGCGAAGTGGAACCGGTCGACGATCTGCCGCTGCGTCTCGATGTTGAAGTACATCAGGGTGTTGCGGCACACCAGCAGATCGAGCCGGGAGATCGGGGCGTCCCGGGTGATGTCGTGCCGCCCGAAGATCACCCGCCGCCGCAGATCCGTCCGGAACGCGAAACGGTCGCCCTGCTCCTCGAAGTACTTGTCGCGCAGCTCGGGCGGGAGGGGTTCTAGGGACTTGGCCGAGTAGAGGCCCGAGCGCGCCACGCGCAGCGCCTCCTCGTCGACATCCGTGCCGTAGATCTTCACCCGCTGCGCGGTCTCCTCGATCCCGAGCGCCTCGGCGAACATGATGGCGAGGGAGTACGGCTCCTCGCCGGTGGAACAGCCGGCGCTCCACACCCGGATCTCACTGTCACCGCTGCCGCGCGCCAGCAGCTCGGGCACGACCTCGCTCTGTACGTACGTCCAGGCAGCCGGGTCGCGGAAGACCGAGGTGACGTTGATCAGGATGGTGTTGAACAGCGTGTCGAATTCCCCGGCATTGGTCTCGAGCAGATCCCGGTAGTCGGCGTACGTGGCCACTTTGGCGTCGGCCATCCGCCGCTTCACCCGGCGGCCCAGCGTGGAGCGCTTGTAGCCGGTGAAGTCGAACCCGCGGGCGTCCCGGAGGAAGACCAGGAGTTCCTCGAACTCCTCGCCCGTTCCGGCGTCCAGTGCATCCGCCATGGTGTCAGTGCCTCTTGGTGTCGACGAGTCCGCGGAGCACCGCGGCGATGTCGTCCAGAGGTAGCACGAAGTCCACCGCGCCCGTGCCCACGGCGGCTTCGGGCATACCCGGGAATTCGGCTGTCTCCGGATCCTGTGCGATCACGGTGCCGCCACGGGACTTCACCGCGGCGACGCCCGTCGCGCCGTCCTGCCCCGTGCCGGTCAGGACACAGGCGATGGCCCGGTCCGCGTACGCATCCGCGAGGGACTCGAAGAGCAGATCGGCACACGGCCGCAGGAAGTGCACGGGTGCGCTGTCCGAGAGCGAGAGGATGCCGCCCGGCCGGATCAGGAGGTGCCTGTCCGGTGGGGCCACGTACACGAGCCCGGGCTCCGCGCGCTCCCCGTCCTCGGCGAGCTTCACCGACCGGCCCGTCCGCCGGCCCAGGATGTCGGCGAGCAGGGTGCGGTGTTCGGGGTGGAGATGCTGGATGATCAGCACGGGTACGGGCAGCGCGGTGCCGAGGCCGTCGAGCAGCCGCAGCAGCGCGAGCAGACCGCCCGCCGACGCGGCGACGGCCACCGCAAAGGGCGCGTCCCGGACGGCTTCTTCGCAGGACCGGTCTGCCGTCATATGCCGAGCGTATCGCCGCAGGGCTTTACCGGGGCGGGTACCGACCGGGCACTATGAAGGCAGGCACGTTCCGGTTGGCTGGGACCGGCGCCTGCAACGTGTTCGAAACCGTGTGGTGGGATGCTCAAGTGACCCCGAGTACATGAGGCACGCTCCGGTGGTCGGCCGGCCGGCAAGGATGGGTGGAAAGTCGCAATGGACAAGCAGCAGGAATTCGTGCTCCGCACGCTCGAGGAGCGCGACATCCGGTTCGTACGCCTGTGGTTCACGGATGTCCTCGGCTTCCTGAAGTCGGTGGCCGTGGCGCCGGCCGAGCTGGAGCAGGCCTTCGACGAGGGCATCGGCTTCGACGGCTCCGCGATCGAGGGCTTCGCCCGGGTCTACGAGTCCGACATGATCGCCAAGCCCGACCCGGTGACGTTCCAGATCCTGCCGTGGCGCGCGGAGGCCCCCGGCACGGCCCGGATGTTCTGCGACATCCTGATGCCCGACGGCTCCCCGTCCTTCGCGGACCCGCGCTATGTCCTCAAGCGCGCCCTCGCCAAGTCCTCCGACCTCGGCTTCACCTTCTACACCCACCCCGAGATCGAGTTCTTCCTGCTCAAGGACAAGCCGCTCGACGGGACGCGTCCGACGCCCGCGGACAACTCCGGCTACTTCGACCACACCCCGCAGAACGTGGGCATGGACTTCCGCCGCCAGGCGATCACGATGCTCGAATCCATGGGTATCTCGGTCGAGTTCAGCCACCACGAGGGTGCGCCGGGCCAGCAGGAGATCGACCTGCGGTATGCGGACGCGCTGTCGACCGCGGACAACATCATGACCTTCCGTCTCGTCATGAAGCAGGTCGCCCTGGAGCAGGGCGTGCAGGCCACATTCATGCCGAAGCCCTTCTCGGAGCATCCGGGCTCCGGTATGCACACACACCTGTCGCTCTTCGAGGGCGACCGCAACGCCTTCTACGAGTCGGGCGCCGAGTACCAGCTCTCCAAGGTCGGCCGCTCCTTCATCGCGGGCCTGCTCAAGCACGCCGCGGAGATCTCGGCCGTGACGAACCAGTGGGTCAACTCGTACAAGCGCATCTGGGGCGGCTCGGAGCGCACCGCGGGCGCCGGCGGCGAGGCACCCTCGTACATCTGCTGGGGCCACAACAACCGCTCGGCCCTGATCCGCGTCCCGATGTACAAGCCGGGCAAGATCGGCTCGGCGCGTGTCGAGGTCCGCTCGCTCGACTCGGGCTGCAACCCCTATCTCGCGTACGCGGTGCTGCTCGCCGCGGGCCTCAAGGGCATCGAGGAGGGGTACGAGCTTCCGCCCGGCGCCGACGACGATGTGTGGGCGCTGCGCGACGCCGAGCGCCGCGCGATGGGCATCGAGCCGCTGCCGCAGAACCTGGGCGAGGCGATCGCCCTGATGGAGCGCTCGGAGCTGGTCGCGGAGACGCTCGGCGAGCACGTCTACGACTTCTTTTTGCGCAACAAGAAGCAGGAGTGGGAGGAGTACCGCTCCGAGGTGACGGCCTTCGAGCTGAGGAAGAACCTGCCGGTGCTGTAGGCCACCGGGCGATGCCCGCCCGCGAACCGATGAGTTTCGCGGGCGGGGCCGGTCTGCAGAGGTATGAAGACCTACACACTCGAAACAGCCGGCGCCGACCTCGTCTACGACGTTCGCGGGCCCCTGCCGACCGCGGACGGGCGTCCGCCGCTGCTCATGATCGGGCAGCCCATGGACGCCACCGGGTTCGTCGCCCTCGCGGCGCGCCTGCCCGACCGGACCGTTGCCACGTACGACCCGCGCGGGCTCGGCCGCAGCACCCGCAAGGACGGGCGGACCGACCACACACCGGGGACCCAGGCCGACGATGTGCACGCCGTGATCGAGGCGCTCGGGGCCGGTCCTGTCGAGCTCTTCGCGAGCAGCGGCGGCGCGGTCACCGCGCTCGCGGTCGTGGCCAAGTACCCCGAGGACGTGACCACCCTGGTCGCGCACGAGCCGCCGCTGATCACTCTCACCCCGGACGGTCCGGCGGCCGTACGGGCGCGGGCCGGGGTCCGGGACGCGTACGAGAAGCGCGGGTGGGGCGCGGGGATGGCCGCGTTCGTGGCCATGACCTCGTGGGAGGGCGAGTTCACCGACGCGTACTTCGCCCAGCCCGAGGCCGACCCCGCCGCGTTCGGGATGCCCACCGAGGACGACGGCTCGCGTGACGACCCGCTGCTGTCCGACCGGTCATGGGCGATCAGCGACTACCGGCCGGACGCCGACGCGCTCACCGCCGCACCGACCCGTGTGGTGATCGCGGTGGGCGAGGAGTCCGAGACCGTGCAGACCGGGCGCACCTCCGTCGCGACCGCCGAACTGCTCGGGCAGCGGGTGGTCGTGTTCCCGAGCCATCACGGCGGTTTCCTGGACGGGGAGTTCGGATATCCGGGGAAGCCGGACGAGTTCGCGCAGCGGCTGCGGGAGGTGCTCGGCGGCGCGTCCTCGGCGGGCGCCCCGGCCGGCCCCGCCCTCCCGGCGTCCCCCCCCCCCGGCGCGCCCCCCCCCCCCGCGGGGGGCGCCGCCCGGCCCCCCCCGCGGCGCCCCGACAACGGCGCCGGAGCCTCCTGGACGACCCAGCCGTTGCCGTCAGGGTCCTTGAAGAAGGCGAAGGAATTCCAGGTCTCGCCCTTGCCCGGGGCCCAGCCCTCCGCGCCGACGTGCATGATTTCCGAGATGTCCAGACCCCGGGCGGTCAGCTCCGCGTGGGCCGCCTCGATGTCCGTGACGCAGATCTGCAGCCCCTGGATCGCGCCCGGCTCCATCGACGTCTGGCCCGGGGACGGCGGCATGCCCACCGTCAGGGCGATGGAACAGCGTGAGCCGGGCGGGGTGATCTGGATGATCCGGGCCGTCGGCGTGACCTGCTGGTCGAGGTCGACCTTGAAGCCGCACTTGTCCGCGTAGAAGTCCTTGGCACGGTCCGCGTCGGAGACGGGGACGACGACTACTTCGAGGGTGTACTCCATGGTGAACACCATGCCGGGTGTCCGAGGGCGTGGCTACTCCGAATGCACGACCACTCGGACGAGATCCTCCGTGAGACGGGGTTCGGTAAGTGATCGTTGTTGACACGGGGCCGCTGGTCGCCCTGGCGGATGCCGACGGGCGGCCGACCAGCTCGGCACCGTGACCGCAGTCCGACCTGAGGACCTGGCCCGGATGGCTGCACTCGTCCGGCAGTACGGCAGCCTCCCCCTCGGCGGCACCGACACCTGCGTCGTCGCCGTTGCCGAGTGCCGGCAGGCCGAGCAGGTCGCCACCGTCGACCGGCGCCACTGCACGGTGGTCGGGCCCCGACACGTGCCGGCCTTCGAGTTGCTGCCCGCCGACCTGTAGCCCAGGGCCCCCTCCGACTAGGCTCGACCCCGGACCTTGATCGACGGAAGGGGCCGCAGATGACCGTGCCGGGGCGCAGAAGCAGTGCCTTCACCAGGCTCCTTCGGCACGGGTTCACCGACCCATCCGCCGCCGAGCGGCACCTCACCGGTCCGTATCTCGCCCCCCTGCAGTCCAGCTCCGTCCTGCTCGACGCCCTCGGCGCCACGGCCGACCCCGATCTCGCGCTCACCGGTCTCGTACGCCTGGTGGAGGCGCAGCCCGACGACGAACAGCGCCGGACGCTGTTCGACACCCTGCTGGCCGGCAAGCCGCTGCGCGATCGGCTGCTCGGGGTGATGGGCGCGTCCGAGGCGCTCGCCGACCATCTGGCCCGCCACCCCGGCGACTGGCACGCCCTCGTCACGTACGAGGCGAGTGATCTGCACCCGGGCGTCGAGGAGTTCGAGCAGGGCCTCTCCCATGCCACGGATCCCGTGTCGCTGCGGGTGGCCTACCGCCGCTGTCTGCTCTCCATCGCCGCGCGCGACGTCTGCGGGACCACCGACGTCGCCGAGACCGCCGCCGAACTGGCCGACCTCGCGACCGCCACGCTGCGCGCCGCCGTCGCGATCGCGCGGGCCGCCGCGCCCGAGGACGACGCGCTGTGCCGGCTCGCGGTGATCGCGATGGGCAAGTGCGGGGGCCATGAGCTCAATTACGTGTCCGACGTCGATGTCATCTTCGTGGCCGCCGCGACCGACGGCGCCGAGGAAGGCAAGGCGCTGCAGGCCGCGACCCGGCTCGCCTCGCACATGATGCGGATCTGCTCCGAGACCACGGTCGAGGGGACCATCTGGCCGGTCGACGCCAATCTGCGCCCCGAGGGCCGCAACGGTCCGCTGGTGCGGACGATGGCCAGCCACCTGGCGTACTACCAGCGCTGGGCGAAGACCTGGGAGTTCCAGGCGCTGCTCAAGGCCCGGCCCGTCGCCGGTGACCCGGAGCTCGGCCGGGAGTACGTCGAGACCCTCTCGCCTCTGGTGTGGCACGCGGCCGAGCGCGAGAACTTCGTGCCCGACGTGCAGAAGATGCGCCGCCGCGTCGTCGACAGCATTCCGACCGCCGAGCTGGAGCGTGAGCTGAAACTCGGGCCCGGCGGGCTCAGGGACGTCGAATTCGCCGTCCAGCTGCTGCAGTTGGTGCACGGGCGCGGTGACGCCTCGCTGAGGAGCGGCTCCACCCTGGAGGCCCTGAACGCGCTTGCGGCCGGTGGCTACGTGGGACGCGCGGACGCCGCCCACCTCGACGAGGCGTACCGCTTCCTGCGGGCCATGGAGCACCGCATCCAGCTGTACCGGCTGCGCCGTACGCATCTCGTACCGGAGGACGAGGCCGATCTGCGGCGGCTCGGCCGGTCGCTCGGGTTGCGCACCGAGCCCGTCACCGAGCTCAACAAGGCCTGGCGCAAGCACAGTTCGGCCGTGCGCAGGCTGCACGAGAAGCTGTTCTACCGGCCGCTGCTCGACGCCGTCGCCCAGCTCGCGCCCGGTGAGATCCGGCTCTCCACGGACGCCGCACGCGAGCGGCTCGTGGCGCTCGGATACAACGATCCGGCCGCCGCGCTCAGGCATCTGGAGGCGCTCGCCTCCGGGGTGAGCCGCAAGGCCGCGATCCAGCGCACCCTGCTGCCCGTCCTGCTCGGCTGGTTCGCCGACTCCGCCGATCCGGACGCCGGTCTGCTCGGCTTCCGCAAGGTGTCGGACGCGCTCGGCAAGACGCCCTGGTACCTGCGGCTGCTCCGGGACGAGGGCGCCGCCGCCGAGAACCTCGCCCGGGTCCTGTCCGCGGGCCGGCTCGCCCCCGATCTGCTGATGCGCGCCCCCGAGGCGGTGGCGCTGCTCGGTGACGAGCGCGGCCTGGAACCGCGCGACCACCTCCACCTGGAGCAGGAGGTGCTCGCCGCCGTCGGCCGCGCGGACGGCGCCGAGATGGCGGTCGCGGCGGCCCGTGGCGTACGGCGGCGCGAGCTGTTCCGTACGGCCGCGGGCGATCTCATCCGCTCGTACGGCACCGAGGAGCATCCCGCCGAAGGCGACCCCGGCGCCCTGGTGGACCGGGTCGGCAGCGCGGTCTCCGACCTCACCGCCGCGACCCTCGCGGGCACCCTGCGGGCGGTGGTCCGGCAGGGCTGGGGCGACGAGCTGCCGACGCGGTTCGCCGTCATCGGCATGGGGCGCTTCGGCGGACACGAGCTGGGATACGGCTCCGACGCCGACGTGATCTTCGTGCACGAGCCGCGCGAGGGGGTCGACGAGCACGTGGCCGCGAAGGCGGCGAACGCCGTGGTCGCCGAGATGCGGCGCCTCCTGGAGATCCCCAGCCAGGACCCGCCGCTGCTCATCGACACCGATCTGCGGCCCGAGGGCAAGAACGGGCCGCTGGTACGGACGCTCAAGTCGTACGAGGCGTACTACCGGCGCTGGTCCCTCGTCTGGGAGAGCCAGGCGCTGCTGCGGGCGGAGCCGGTCGCGGGGGACGAGGAGCTGGGGCGCCGGTTCATCGACATGATCAGCACGCTGCGGTACCCCGCGGAGGGGCTCGGCGAGGACGCCGTACGGGAGATCCGCCGGCTCAAGGCGCGGATGGAGACGGAGCGGATGCCGCGCGGTGCGGATCCGAATCTGCACGCCAAGCTGGGGCGCGGCGGGCTCTCGGATGTGGAGTGGACGGTGCAGTTGCTCCAGCTGCGGCACGGGTGGGTCGAGCCGGGGCTCCGTACGACCCGTACGCGCGAGGCGTTGGCCGCCGCCCGCGCCGCCGAGCTGATCTCGACGGAGGACGCGGCCGTGCTCGACGAGGCCTGGGTGCTGGCCTCGCGGGTGCGCAATGGGGTGATGCTCGTGCGCGGGCGGGCCGGGGATACGTTTCCGTCGGACGGGCGGGAGCTGGCCGCCGTGGGGCGCTACCTGGGGTATGGGCCCGGGCTCGTGGGCGATCTGCTCGATGACTATCGGCGGACGACGCGGAGGGCTCGGGCTGTGGTGGAGGAGCTCTTCTACGGGGCGTGAGCCCAGCTGAGCATGAGCCCAGCTGAGCGCGAGCCCAGCCCAGCCCAGCTGAGCATGAGCCCAGCTGAGCATGAGCCCAGCCGGGCGTGAGTCCGTCAGGCTCTGGAGAGCGCCGGCTCCCGCGCGGGCCCCCCGGCCGCCACCACCCGCGGCAACTGATACGGCAGAGCCCCGTACCAGGCCCACACCACCACGAACCCGAAGGCCAGGCAGAGGATGCCGCCCACCGCGTCCATCCAGAAGTGGTTGGCCGTCGCGATGATCACGACGAGGGTGGCCACCGGGTAGAGCACGCCGAGGATCTTGGCCCAGGGCGCCTTGGCCAGGGCGAAGATGGTCAGGCCGCACCAGGTCGACCAGCCGATGTGCATCGAGGGCATCGCCGCGTACTGGTTGGTCATGTGCTTCAGGTCGCCGGACGCCATCGAACCCCAGGTGTGGTGCACCAGGACCGTGTCGATGAAGTTGTGCCCGTCCATCAGACGCGGCGGGGCGAGCGGGAACAGGTAGAAGCCGACCAGGGCGACACCCGTGGTGAGGAAGAGCACCGTGCGCGTGGCCGCGTAACGGCCCGGATGCCGGCGGTACAGCCAGACCAGGACGCCGATCGTCACGATGAAGTGCAGCGTCGCGTAGTAGTAGTTCATACCGACGATCAGCCATGTCACCGAGTTCACGGCACGGTTGAAGGCCTCTTCGAAACCGAGACCGATCGCGTGCTCGGCGCGCCAGATCCAGTCGGCATTGCGCATCGCTTCCGACTTCTGCTCGGGCACGGCATTGCGTACCAGCGAGTAGAGCCAGTAGCTCACACCGATCAGTGCGAGCTCGATCCAGATACGCGGGCGCCGCGGCCGACGAAGCCGCTGCCACAACGTCCCCTCTGTGGCGGTCTGTCGACCCGCTTCATCCCCCTTGGGTGGCGCCGCGGCGGCCTCCGGGCCGTTCCGTGTCCTCACAGTCGTGTCACCCATGGGAGAAGAGTCTGCCAGATACCCACACCCACCTGATCATCCCTTGGTCGGGTCTTGTACGCATCCAATCCATCCTGTGGAGGACCCGACGCCTAGGGGACCTGGGACGGTTCCCCTGAGAGCAGGGGTGTCTACTGCGACGGACGCAGAGAACATGGTCAGCGCGGCGCCGAAGCCGTTGAACCGCGAACCACCAGCTCAGGCATGAACACGAACTCGCTGTGCGGCGCCGGCGTCCCGTCGATCTCCTCGAGCAGGGCGCGCACCGCGGCCTGCCCCATCGCGGGCACGGGCTGCCGGATGGTCGTCAGCGGCGGGTCGGTGAACGCGATCAGCGGGGAGTCGTCGAAGCCCACCACGGAGACCTGTCCCGGCACGCTCAGGCCCCGGTGCCGTGCGGTGCGGATCGCGCCGAGCGCCATCATGTCGCTCGCGCACACGATCGCTGTGCAGTCGCGGTCCAGGAGGGCGGAGGCCGCCGCCTGGCCGCCTTCGAGGGTGTAGAGCGAGTGCTGTACGTACAGCTGCGCCTCGTCCTCGCTCAGGCCCAGGCGCTCGCGCATCGCGCCGACGAAGCCCTCTATCTTCCGCTGTACGGGCACGAAGCGCTTCGGGCCGAGCGCGAGCCCGATCCGGCGGTGGCCGAGTGCGCACAGGTGCGTGACGGCGAGATCCATCGCGGCCCGGTCGTCGGGGGAGACGAACGGTGCCTTCACGTGCGGGGAGAAACCGTTGATCAGGACGTGCGGGACGCCTTTGGCGCGCAGCTGGTCGTAACGCTGCGTATCGGCCGTGGTGTCCGCGTGCAGGCCCGAGACGAAGATGATGCCGCTGACTCCGCGGGCCACGAGCATCTCGGTCAGCTCGTCCTCGGTGGAGCCGCCCGGCGTCTGCGTGGCGAGCACCGGGGTGTAGCCCTGACGCGTCAGGGCCTGCCCGATGACCTGCGCGAAGGCCGGGAAGATCGGGTTGTCCAGCTCGGGGATGATCAGGCCGACGAGGCCTTCGCTGCGCTGCTTGAGCCGGACCGGCCGTTCGTAGCCGAGCACGTCGAGCGCGGCAAGGACGGACTCGCGGGTGGTCGCGGCCACACCGGGCTTGCCGTTGAGCACGCGGCTGACTGTGGCTTCGCTGACCCCCGCCTGGGCTGCGATGTCGGCAAGCCGTGCGGTCACGGCATTGGACTGTACCGGTCAGGGCGCTGATTGCCCACCGAGTGGCGGGATCCGGCTGCGGAGCGTGGTCGCGCGGTTCTTGCAAGGTCTTGCAGGCATACGGGACAGGCCTTGCAAGTCCGTGCACCCAAGGCGTACGGGCGCTGTACAGGTGCGAGGGGAAACGTGAAGGTAACGATCCGCATCTCTTGCAGAAAGTTGCCGCAAGGTCTTTCCAACAGCTTTCAGCCTTGTTACGTTCCTGCCCGAACCCGGCGCCGCGAGGGAGCGGTCGAGGGGGTGGGTGGGGCGGCCGGCAGGGCGGCGGCCCGGGACAACGCCCAACTCCTCTCATGCGGGCACCAGTTGAAGGAGTACTCATGCGGCGTGGCATATCGGCCACCGCGCTGGTCGCGGCCATCGCACTGGCGGCGACGGCGTGCGGCGGGGACGACGGCGGGGACAAGGGCGGCAAGAGCGCCGGCGGGGAACTCTCCGGCACCGTGACCTTCTGGGACACGTCCAACGACGCCGAGAAGGCCACGTACAAGGAGCTCGCCGAGGGCTTCGAGAAGCTGCACCCGAAGGTCGACGTCAAGGTCGTCACGGTGCCGTTCGGCGAGGCCAACGCGAAGTTCAAGAACGCCGCGGGCGGCAACTCCGGTGCCCCGGACGTGATGCGCACCGAGGTCGCCTGGGTCGCGGACTTCGCCAACCTCGGCTACCTCGCCCCGCTCGACGGCACCGCGGCGCTGGACAACGAGGGCGACTACCTCGAACAGGCCGCCGCCTCCACGAAGTTCAACGGCAAGACCTACGCGGCGCCGCAGACCATCGACACCCTCGCGCTCTTCTACAACAAGAAGATGCTCAAGGACGCGGGCGTCGAGGTCCCCGCCTCGCTCGACGAGGTCAAGTCCGCCGCCGAGAAGATCAAGGACAAGAGCGGCAAGACCGGTCTCTACCTGCGCGGCGACGACCCGTACTTCTACCTCCCGTACCTCTACGGAGAGGGCGGTGACCTCCTCGACACGTCGAAGAAGGAGATCACCGTCGACGACGAGCCGGGCGCCAAGGCCTTCGCCGCGATGAAGGACCTCGTGGACTCCAAGGCCGCGATCACCGACGCCTCCGACGGCTACAACAACCAGCTGAACGCCTTCAAGGACGGCGAGGTCGCCATGGCGATCGACGGCCCCTGGTCGATCGAAGGCGCCCTGGCCGGCAAGCAGTTCAAGGACGCCAAGGACAACCTCGGTGTCGCTCCGGTCCCGGCGGGCTCGGCCCGTGCGGCCTCCCCGCAGGGCGGCTGGAACCTCTCGGTGTACGCCGGGTCCAAGAGCCTGGACGCCTCCTACGAGTTCGTGAAGTACATGAGCTCCGCGAAGGTCCAGCAGCAGACCACCGAGAAGCTGAGCCTCCTTCCGACCCGCAAGTCGGTGTACGAGGTCCAGTCGGTCAAGGACAACCAGATGGTCCAGTTCTTCAAGCCGGCCGTCGACAAGTCCGTGCAGCGGCCCTGGATCGCCGAGGCCAACGCCCTGTTCGAGCCGATCCGGCTGCAGATGCAGCAGGTGCTCAGCGGCAAGTCCTCGCCCGAGGCGGGTGCCAAGGGTGTCGGCGAGGCGTACAAGAAGCTCCTGAAGGACTACAAGTAGCCGTGACGGTGCTCACCGAAGAACCCCCCAAGAAGGGGGTGCCGGCCGCCGAAGACGTGACCAAGGCGGCCGGCCGGCCCCAGGGCCGTATACGACGCGCGCTGTCCACGCACTGGTACGCGTGGGCCATGGTCGCCCCGGTCGTCGCGGTGATCGGCGTGATCATCGGCTGGCCGCTGATCCGCGGTGTCTATCTGTCGACGACGAACGCCAACGAAGCCAACGTCGAGCGCACGATCGGCGTCAACCGCATCCCGGCGACGTACGAGTCGGTGGGCCTGGAGAACTACACGACGATCCTGTCGGACGGTGTCTTCTGGGACCGGCTGATCTGGACCCTGGTGTGGACGGTGTCCTGTGTGACGCTCTCGTTCACGCTCGGGCTCGCGCTCGCCGTGATGCTCAACCGGAAGCTGAAGGGCCGCACCTTCTACCGGATGGCCCTCATCCTGCCGTGGGCGGTGCCCGCCTTCGTCTCGGTGTTCACCTGGCGGCTGCTCTTCAACGAGAAGAACGGGCTGTTCAACTCGTTGCTCGCGGGCGGCGGCATCGACGCGATCCCGTGGCTCAACGACCCGACCTGGGCGAAGCTCTCGGTGATCGCGGTCAATGTGTGGCTCGGTGTGCCGTTCATGCTGATCGCCATGCTCGGCGGTCTGCAGTCGATCCCGGCGGATCTGTACGAGGCGGCCGAGATGGACGGCGCGAACGCCTGGCAGCGCTTCAGGCACATCACCCTGCCGGGGCTCAAGCCGGTCAGCTCCACCGTCGTCCTGATCAGCGGCATCTGGACCTTCAACATGTTCCCGGTGATCTTCCTGCTCACCCGGGGCGGTCCCGGTGACGCGACGGAGATCCTGGTGACGTACGCCTACCGGCTCTCCTTCGTCGTCAGCCCCCGCGACTTCGCGGGCTCCGCGGCCTGGGGTGTGCTCATCCTCGTGCTGCTCTCGCTCTTCGCGCTGGTCTACCGCCGTGCGCTCCGCAAGCAGGGAGATGTCTGGTGACCTCCAACACCACCACGGCGCCCAAGAAGCCGCGGCTGCGCGGCGAACGGGGGCCGCTCGCCTCCATCGGGCTGCACGTCACCCTCGTCGTGGCGTCCCTCATCGCCGTCTTCCCGCCGCTGTGGCTGCTCGTCACCTCGCTCAAGCCGAAGGACGAGGCGTTCACGACCGATCTGGTCAAGGACTTCACGTTCTCCAACTACGCGCATGTGCTCGGCGAGACCGAGTTCCTCACCTGGCTCGGCAACTCGCTGATCGTGGTGGGCCTGACCACCGTCATCGGGGTGTTCATCTCCGCCACCACCGGATACGCGGTGAGCCGCTTCAAGTTCCCCGGGATGCGGCCCCTGATGTGGCTGCTGCTCATCACGCAGATGTTCCCGGTCGCCGTCCTGATCGTGCCGCTGTACAACCTCCTTGCCACGCTCGGACTGCTCAACCAGCCGGTGGGACTGGTGATCACGTATCTGACGATCGCGATCCCGTTCTGCGCCTGGATGATGAAGGGCTATTTCGACACCATCCCGGTGGAGATCGACGAGGCCGGACGCGTCGACGGGCTCAACCCCTTCGGTACGTTCTGGCGGCTCATCCTGCCGCTCGCGAAGCCCGGTCTCGCGGTCACCGGTTTCTACAGCTTCATCACGGGCTGGGCCGAAGTCGCGTACGCCTCCGCCTTCATGACCGGCGAGGAGAACCTCACCCTCGCGGGCGGACTGCAGACCTTCGTCAACCAGTACACGAGCGACTGGGGTTCGCTCACCGCGTCCGCCGTCATCGTCGCCGTACCCGCAGCGGTGATCTTCGGTTTCGCGCAGCGCCATCTGGTGGCCGGTCTCACCGCCGGGGCGACCAAGTCCTGATAGAGCTGTTCGTCCGCGTTCAGTTCTCTTGACCGTGCTCATCCGCAGTCATCCGCAGTTGTACGAACCTGTTCCTCACACTCACAGGGATGCCATGACTCAGCACCTCGCTGAAGCCACGACCACCGCCACGCTCACCAGGAACGCCGACTGGTGGCGGGACGCGGTGATCTACCAGGTCTATCCGCGCAGTTTCGCCGATGCCAACGGCGACGGCATGGGCGATCTGGAGGGGGTACGGAGCCGGCTGCCGTATCTGCGCGAGCTGGGCGTCGACGCGGTGTGGCTGTCCCCGTTCTACGCGTCGCCGCAGGCCGACGCCGGCTACGACGTGGCCGACTACCGTGCCGTTGACCCGATGTTCGGCACGGTCGAGCACGCCGAGGCGCTGATCCGTGACGCGCACGAGCTGGACCTGCGCGTGATCGTGGACGTCGTACCGAACCACTCCTCCGACCAGCACGAGTGGTTCAAGCGGGCGGTGAAGGAGGGCCCGGGTTCGCCGCTGCGGGGGCGCTACCACTTCAGGGCCGGGCGCGGTGCGGCCGGTGAACTGCCGCCCAACGACTGGGAGTCCATCTTCGGCGGGCCCGCCTGGACCCGGACGACGAACCCCGACGGCAGCCCGGGCGAATGGTATCTGCACCTGTTCGCGCCCGAGCAGCCCGACTTCGACTGGGACCACCCGGCGGTCGCCGACGAGTTCCGCTCGATCCTGCGGTTCTGGCTGGACCTCGGGGTCGACGGTTTCCGCGTGGATGTGGCGCACGGCCTGGTGAAGGCGGACGGGCTGCCCGACATCGGGGGCCGCGACCAGCTCAAGCTGCTCGGCAACGCCGCGATGCCGTTCTTCGACCAGGACGGGGTGCACGAGATCTACCGCTCGTGGCGCCGGGTCCTCGACGAGTACCCGGGGGAGCGGATCGCGGTCGCCGAGGCGTGGACGCCGACCGTGGACCGCACGGCGCTGTACGTCCGCCCCGACGAACTCCACCAGGCGTTCAACTTCCAGTACCTGGCGACCTATTGGGACGCCGCAGCGCTGCGTGAGGTGATCGACACCTCCCTGGAGGCGATGCGGCCGGTCGGCGCTCCCGCGACCTGGGTCCTGTCGAACCACGACGTCACCCGGCACGCCACCCGGTTCGCCAACCCGGCCGGGCTCGGCACCCAGCTGCGCACGCCGGGCGACCGCGAGCTCGGGCTGCGCCGTGCGCATGCGGCCACGCTCCTGATGCTGGCGCTGCCCGGCTCCGCGTACGTCTACCAGGGCGAGGAGCTCGGGCTCCCCGATGTCACCGACCTGCCCGACGAAGCCCGTCAGGACCCGTCGTTCTTCCGCGCGGCCGGCCAGGACGGGTTCCGCGACGGCTGCCGGGTGCCCATCCCCTGGACGCGGGACGGGAGTTCGTACGGGTTCGGGGACGGCGGCAGCTGGCTGCCGCAGCCTTCTCAGTGGGCGGAGTTGAGCGTCGAGGCGCAGAGCGGCGACCAGGGCTCGACCCTCGAGCTGTACCGGGGCGCGCTGGCGCTGCGGCGCTCGCACCCGGGGCTCGGCGCGGGGGAGTCCGTGCAGTGGCTTGTGGCGCCCGACGGGGTGCTGGCCTTCGCGCGCGAGGGCGGCTTCGTCTGTACGGCGAACACGACCGGTGAGCCGGTACGGATCCCCACGCCCGGGCAGGCGCTCCTGGCCAGTGGCACGGTGGTCTTCGACGATCAGTTCGCCGAGCTGCCCGCGGACACCACCGTCTGGTGGCAGACGTGACGATCCCCGCGTCGCGAGGTGCCGGCGCTTCGGCGAACGGCACCCCGCGACTGGCCGACATAGCCGCCCAGGCCTCGGTGAGCGAGGCCACCGCGAGCCGGGTGCTCAACGGGAAGCCGGGCGTGGCGAGTTCGACCCGGCGCCGGGTGCTCGCGGCCCTGGACGTGCTCGGCTATGAGCGGCCCGTACGGCTGAAGCAGCGCAGCGCGGGGCTCATCGGCCTGGTGATCCCCGAGCTGTCCAACCCGATCTTCCCGGCCTTCGCGCAGGTCATCGAGCAGACCCTGGCAGGTCACGGCTACACCCCGGTCCTGTGCACCCAGACCCCGGGCGGCGCGACCGAGGACGAGCTGGTCGAGCAGCTGGAGCAGCGCGGGGTCAACGGCATCGTGTTCCTGTCCGGACTGCACGCCGACACCACCGCCGATCCGGCGCGCTATGCCGAACTCACGGGCCGCGGTGTGCCGTTCGTGCTCGTCAACGGCTACCACCCGCACATCCACGCCCCGTTCGTCTCACCCGACGACCATGCGGCGGCGCGGATGGCCGTACGGCATCTCGCGGACCTCGGCCATGAGCGCATCGGGCTCGCGGTCGGACCGACCCGCTATGTGCCGGCCGGACGCAAGACGGAGGGCTTCCTCGCCGCGATGCACGCGATCCTCGGTGTGCCGCGCGCCGAGGCCGAACTCGCCGTCCAGTCCACCCTGTTCACTGTCGAAGGCGGACAGGCCGCGGCCGGGATGCTGCTCGACCAGGGCTGCACCGGCATCGTCTGCGCCAGCGACCTGATGGCGCTCGGCGCGGTGCGCGCGGCCCGGCAGCGCGGCCTCGACGTGCCCCGGGACGTCTCGGTCGTCGGCTACGACGACTCGCCCCTGATCGCCTTCACCGACCCGCCGCTGACGACCGTGCGCCAGCCCGTGCAGGCGATGGCGACGGCGGCGGTGGGTGCGCTGATCGAGGAGATCCACGGAAATCCCGTCCAGCGGACCGAGTTCGTGTTCCAGCCCGAGCTCGTCGTACGAGGGTCCACGGCCCAAGTGCGGCGTTGAGCAAGACCGTTCCCCCCGCCGCCGTACGCGGGTGAGCCGCCCCCGTACGGAGTTCTGCAAGGCCAGCACAGTCACCGGATCCACCCCCTCAGAGCCGGAGGACCCATGACCCGCAGCAGATCCCTCATCGCCACACTTGTCGTGGGCGCGTCACTCTTGGGCGCGTCACTCCTCACGCCGACCGCCCAGGCCGCACCGCCCGGCGACAAGGACGTCACCGCTGTCCTCTTCGAGTGGCGCTTCGACTCCGTCGCCCGTGAATGCACGGCCAAGCTCGGACCCGCCGGATACGGATACGTCCAGGTCTCCCCGCCGCAGGAGCACATCCAGGGCGGCCAGTGGTGGACCTCGTACCAGCCCGTCAGCTACAAGATCGCCGGACGGCTCGGCGACCGGGCCGCCTTCAAGAACATGGTCGACACCTGCCACGCGGCGGGCGTCAAGGTCGTCGCCGACGCGGTGATCAACCACATGGCGGCCGGGGACGGCACCGGCACGGGCGGCACGAACTACAGCAAGTACGCCTACCCGGGCGTCTATTCGGGCGCCGACATGGACGACTGCCGCTCGCACATCAGCAACTACGGCGACCGCGGCAACGTCCAGAACTGCGAGCTCGTCGGCCTCGCCGACCTGGACACCGGCGAGGACTACGTGCGCGGCCGGATCGCCGCGTATCTCAACGATCTGCTCTCGCTCGGCGTCGACGGCTTCCGTGTCGACGCGGCCAAGCACATGCCGGCCGGCGACCTCGCGAACATCAAGTCGCGGCTGAGCAACCCCGGCGTGCACTGGAAGCAGGAAGCGATCTTCGGTGCCGGTGAGGCGGTCTCGCCGAGCGAGTACCTCGGCAACGGCGACGTCCAGGAGTTCCGGTACGCCCGCGACCTCAAGCGGGTCTTCCAGCACGAGAACCTCGCGTACCTGAAGAACTACGGCGAGGGCTGGGGCTACATGGAGTCCGGCAAGTCCGCCGTCTTCGTCGACAACCACGACACCGAGCGCGGCGGCGACACCCTCAGCTACAAGAACGGCGCCGACTACACCCTCGCCAACGTCTTCATGCTCGCCTGGCCCTACGGCTCCCCGGACGTGCACTCCGGCTACGAGTACACCGACCGGGACGCCGGGCCGCCCAACGGCGGGACGGTGAACGCCTGTTGGCAGGACGGCTGGAAGTGCCAGCACGCCTGGCCCCAGATCGAGTCGATGGTCGCCCTGCGCAACACCGCACGCGGCCAGTCGGTCACCAACTGGTGGGACAACGGCGGTGACCGGATCGCCTTCGGCCGCGGCACCAAGGCGTACGTGGCGATCAACCACGAATCCGCCGGGCTCACCCGCACCTACCAGACCTCGCTGCCGGCCGGTGACTACTGCGACGTGCAGAGCGACCGGACGGTCAGCGTGAACGCGTCCGGCCAGTTCACGGCCACGCTCCCCGCACAGACGGCACTCGCGCTGCACGTGAACGCCCGCAGCTGCTGACCCGTCTCCCCTTACCGCCGCCCTGCGCCCAGCCCATCCTGCCCCGCGGCCGCGCAGGGCGGCACCCATCCGCCACGTCCGTGGCACCCCCTTGCCGTATCGGATCGAAGGAGACCCTCCCCGTGCCCCGTACGCGAAGAACGGCCGCGGTGCTCACGGCCGCCCTGCTCGCGGCGCTCGTCCCCGCCGTCCCCGCGGCGGCCGCGCCCCCGCCGCCACCTCCGTCCGACGCGCAGCTCGCCGCCCAGCCGGCCCGGCACGATCTGACCCGCGAGCAGTTCTACTTCGTCCTGCCCGACCGGTTTGCCAACGGCGACCAGGGCAACGACAAGGGCGGTCTGACCGGCTCGCGCCTGGAGACCGGCTTCGACCCCGCCGACAAGGGCTTCTACCAGGGCGGCGACCTCAAGGGCCTGACGGACCGGCTCGACTACATCAAGGGCCTGGGCACCACGGCCCTGTGGATGGCGCCGATCTTCAAGAACAAGCCGGTCCAGGGCACGGGCAAGGACGCATCGGCCGGCTACCACGGCTACTGGATCACCGACTTCACCCAGGTCGACCCGCACTTCGGCACCAATGCCGACCTGGAGCGGCTGATCGACAAGGCCCACGCCAAGGGCATCAAGGTCTTCTTCGACGTCATCACCAACCACACGGCCGACGTCGTCAATTACGAGGAGAAGTCCTACGACTACCTCTCCAAGGGCGCCTTCCCGTATCTGACGAAGGACGGACGCCCCTTCGATGACGCGGACTACGCGGACGGGAGCTCCGAGTTCCCGGTGGTGAACCGGAGTTCCTTCCCGCGCACCCCGGCCGTCCCGGCCGCCGAGAAGGACGTGAAGGTCCCGTCCTGGCTCAACGACCCGCTGATGTACCACAACCGCGGCGACTCCACCTTCGCCGGCGAGTCCTCCACGTACGGCGACTTCTCCGGCCTCGACGACCTGTGGACCGAGCGTCCCGAGGTCGTGCGGGGCATGGAGAAGATCTACGAGAAGTGGGTCCGCGACTTCGGCATCGACGGCTTCCGCATCGACACGGTCAAGCATGTCAACACCGAGTTCTGGACCCAGTGGGCGACCGCGCTCGACGCGTACGCGGCCAAGCGGGGCCGCGAAGACTTCTTCATGTTCGGCGAGGTCTATTCCGCCGACACGGACATCACTTCGCCGTATGTCACCGAGGGCCGTCTCGACTCGACGCTGGACTTCCCCTTCCAGGACGCGGCCCGCGCCTATGCCGCACAGGGCGGCTCGGCCGGGCGGCTCGGCAAGGTCTTCGGCGACGACTACAAGTACACGAGCGACAAGGCCAACGCCTACGAGCAGGTCTCCTTCCTCGGCAACCACGACATGGGCCGCTTCGGCACCTTCCTGAAGCAGGACCGGCCGGACGCCTCGGACGCCGAACTCCTCGACCGCTACGAGCTGGCCAACGAGCTGATGTTCCTCGGCCGAGGCAACCCGGTGGTCTACTACGGCGACGAGCAGGGCTTCACCGGCGCCGGCGGCGACAAGGACGCACGCCAGACCCTGTTCGCGTCGAAGACCGCCGACTATCTCGACGACGACCAGCTCGGCACCGACCGCACCCACGCGAAGGACGCGTACGACACCGGCCACCCCCTGTACCGGCAGATCGCCGAGCTCTCCGCCCTGCGCAAGGCGCATCCGGCGCTCGCGGACGGCATCCAGGAGGAGCGGTACGCGGAAGGTTCCGTCTACGCCTTCTCCCGTACGGACGCGAAGAGCCGCACCGAGTACGTGGTGGCCGCGAACAACGCGCAGGAGCCGCGCACGGTCGAGATCCCGACCGGCTCGCAGGGCATGAACTTCCGTGCGGTGTACGGGAGCGAGGCCTCGGTCCGCAGCGGTGACGACCGGAAGATCAAGGTCGAGATCCCCGCCCTTTCGTCGGTGGTCCTGAAGGCCGACAAGGCCCTCGCCACCCCGGACGCCAATCCGTCCGTGGAGCTGCAGGCCCCGCCCGCCGGTGCGACGGGCCGCGTCGAGCTCACCGCCGACGTACGCGGGGGCGGCCTGAACCGGGTCGTCTTCGCCGCCCAGACCGGCAACGGCAAGTGGCAGACGCTCGGCTCCGCCGACCACGCCCCGTACAAGGTCACCCACCGCATCGACGCCGAGCGGGCCGGAACTCCCGTGCGCTACAAGGCCGTCGTGCTCGACTCCCGCGGCCGTACGGCGAGCGACCGCGCCGAGACCGTCTCCGGCGCCCCGCCCGTGGAGCAGCCGCCGAGCGCCGTCGAGCGCGAGTACGCGGTGGTCCACTACAAGCGTGCCGACGGCGACTACGAGGGCTGGACCCTCAGGTCCGGAGAGACCACTGCTCAGTTCACCGGCCGGGACGCGTACGGTGCGTTCGCCTGGGTGAAGATCGGCGAAGGGGCCACCGAGGTCCCTTACACGATCGAGAAGAGCGGCACCGCCGACGGCCCGCAGCGCACCGTCCCGCTCGCCACCACCGGCGAGGTCTGGGTCGAGCAGGGCAAGGACGCGCAGGCGACGAGCGCGCCCGAGGGTGCGTATCCGCCGCAGGACAACACCAAGGCCGTGCTGCACTACCAGCGGGCCGACGGGAACTACGACGGCTGGGGACTGCACACCTGGACCGGTGCCAAGGACCCGACCGACTGGTCCAAGCCCCTTCTGCCCGCCCGGACGGATTCCTATGGTGCGGTCTATGAGGTGCCGCTCGCGGACGGGGCCACGTCGCTCAGCTACATCCTGCACAAGGGCGACGAGAAGGACCTGCCGTCCGACCAGTCCCTGGACCTCGCCGCCAACGGGCATGAGGTGTGGCTGATGGGCGGCAAGGAGAAGTACCTGCTGCCGCAGCCGAAGGCCGCGAAGGTCGACTACACCAAGGCCGGGGCCGTGTGGATCGACCGGGACACGGTGGTGTGGAACGGCGCCAAGTCGCCCGCTTCCGCACAGCTGTTGTACGCGCGGGACGGTGACCTGGACGGTGCGAAGTGGCTGCGCCTGGCCAAGGCGGAGCTCACCGAGGCCCAGCGGAAGAAGTTCCCGCATCTGGCCGCCGAGCAGGCCTGGTCCGTCGACGCACGCGACCGCGACCGGGTGCGCGAGGCGCTGCGCGGACGCGTGGTCGCCACCCAGCGGGCAGCGAACGGTGCGATCGTCGCAGGGTCCGGGGTGCAACTGGCCGGAGTCCTCGACGACTTGTACGCCGAGGGAGCGACCGGCGCCGATCTCGGCCCGGTCTTCGACGCCAAGGGGGCGCCCACGCTGAGCGTATGGGCACCCACCGCGCAGTCCGTCGCCCTCGACCTCGACGGCCGTTCGGTACCGATGCGCCGCGACGACGCGACCGGTGTGTGGTCCGTCAAGGGTGCGAAGTCCTGGACGGGCCGCCCGTACCGGTATGTGGTGAAGGTGTGGGCGCCCAGCGTCCAGAAGGTCGTCACCAACGAGGTCACCGACCCGTACTCGCTCGGCCTGACCGCCGACTCCGAGCGCTCCCTCGTCGTCGACCTGCGCGCCAAATCCCTTGCCCCGCAAGGCTGGTCGGGCCTCAAGAAGCCCGAGGCCGTGGCGCCGGGCCAGGCGCACATCCAGGAGCTGCACATCCGCGACTTCTCCGTCGCGGACACCACCGCCCGCCACCAGGGCAAGTACAAGGCGTTCACCGAGAAGAACAGCAAGGGCTCACGCCACCTGCGCGAGCTCGCCGACGCCGGCACGAACTATGTGCACCTGCTGCCCGCCTTCGACATCGCCACGATCCCCGAGCGCGACCAGGCGACCGTCGACTGCGACCTCGGCTCCTACGCACCGGACTCCGAGAAGCAGCAGGAGTGCGTGGCGAAGGCCGCCGCGAAGGACGCGTACAACTGGGGCTACGACCCGTACCACTTCACCGTCCCCGAGGGCTCCTACGCCACCGACCCGGACGGCACCCGGCGCACCGTCGAGTTCCGCGAGATGGTCAAGGCGCTGAACGAGGACGGCCTCCGGGTCGTCATGGACGTGGTCTACAACCACACCACCACCAGCGGCCAGGCGAAGACCTCCGTCCTCGACAAGATCGTGCCCGGCTACTACCACCGCCTCCTCGACGACGGCTCGGTGGCCACCTCCACCTGCTGCGCCAACACGGCGCCGGAGAACGCCATGATGGGCAAGCTCGTCGTCGACTCGATCGTGACGTGGGCGCGCGAGTACAAGGTCGACGGCTTCCGCTTCGACCTCATGGGCCACCACCCGAAGGCCAACATCCTCGCCGTACGCAAGGCGCTCGACGCCCTGACGGTCGAGAAGGACGGCGTCGACGGCAAGAGCATCCTGCTGTACGGGGAGGGCTGGAACTTCGGCGAGATCGCCGACGACGCCCGCTTCGAACAGGCCACGCAGAAGAACATGGCCGGCACGGGCATCGCCACCTTCTCCGACCGGGCCCGCGACGCCGTACGCGGCGGCGGACCCTTCGACGAGGACCCGCGCGTCCAGGGCTTCGGCTCAGGCCTGTTCACCGAGCCCAACTCCTCGCCCGCGAACGGCACCGAGGCCGAGCAGAAAGAGCGGCTCCTGCACTACCAGGACCTGCTGAAGGTCGGCCTCACCGGCAACCTCGCCGGCTACACCTTCACCGACAGCGGCGGCCGCGAGGTCAAGGGCTCCGAGGTCGACTACAACGGCGCGCCCGCCGGCTACGCGGCCACCCCCGCCGACGCGCTCGCCTATGTCGACGCCCACGACAACGAGACCCTCTTCGACGCCCTCGCCTACAAGCTGCCGCCGACGGTGAGCGCCGACGACCGGGCCCGTATGCAGGTGCTCTCGATGGCCACGGCGGCCCTGTCCCAGGGCCCTTCGCTCTCCCAGGCAGGCACCGATCTGCTGCGTTCGAAGTCCCTCGACCGCAATTCGTACGAGAGCGGGGACTGGTTCAACGCCATCCACTGGGACTGCCGGGGCGGCAACGGGTTCGGGCGCGGGCTGCCCATGGCCGCCGACAACAAGGACAAGTGGCCGTACGCCAAGCCGCTGCTGACCTCCGTACCCGCCGTGGGGTGCCCGCAGATCGAGGGCGCGTCGGCGGCCTACCGTGACCTGCTGAGAATCCGTACGACAGAGGGCGCATTCGCGCTCGGCAGTCTCGACGAGGTCCAGCGCGAACTGTCGTTCCCGCTGTCAGGTGAGCGAGAGACCCCAGGGGTGGTCACGATGCGGCTCGGCGAGCTCGTGGTCATCTTCAACGCGACACCCGGGCTTCAGAAGCAGCAGGTCGACGAGGTGACGGGCGCCCGGTACGCGCTGCATCGAATTCAAGCCAAAGGCAGTGATCATACCGTCAAGTCCGCTGCGTACGACGTGAGTTCGGGGACGTTCGCCGTTCCGGGGCGGACGGTTGCCGTCTTCGTCCCCGGGGACTGAGAGGAGCGCTAACTTGGAGGCGCGGGCCACCCACCGACGCTCGGGCCCGCGCCCCCACCCCCGGAAGGGGGATGCATGAACCTGACGGAAGGCAGCCCGGAACCCGCAGAGGACACGACCGTCCTCGTCGTCGACGACGCACCGGCCAGCCGGTACGCCATAGGAGCCGTCCTGCGCAGGGCCGGCCACCAAGTGGTGCCCGCGGCCAGCGCCGGCGAGGCGCTGATCGAGCTGGACACGCTGCAGCGCGCGGGCGCCCTGCCGGATGTGGCCCTCGTCGACATCGGGCTGCCGGACATGAGCGGATACGACCTGTGCCGCCGTATCAAGGAAGTCCCCCTCACCGCCGGTATCCCGGTGGTGCACTTCTCGGCCAAACCCGTGGGTCCCGGGGATCGCACCCGGGGTCTGGACGCGGGCGCCGACGCCTACTTCACGGTGCCCGCCGAACCGGAGGAGATCCAGGCCGTCGTACGGGCCGCAGTGCGCGGCGCACGGTTCCGTACCACCGCCGAGGCCAAGGCGGGCCGGCTCTCGCTGCTCGCCGAGGCCGTGCTCGCCGTACAGGCCGCGCGCTGCCCGCAGGAGCTGGCCACCGCTGCGGCGGCCGGGGCGGCCCGGATCAGCGGGGGCCCCGCGGTGGCCTTCGTATCGGGACCTGACGGCGAACTGATGGTCGGCACCTCGCGCCGGCGGGCCGCCACCGCGCTGCCCGACGCGAGCGCCGCGGAGGAGGTGGTGCGGCTCAGCGAGCGGCTGATGGCGGGCCGTTCGGGGGTGCAGTCCACCGTCGTGCCCAGCCCGTTGTGGCCGCCCGGCTACTTCCGCGCGGGCCAGTCCGAGTCGGCCCGTCTGATGGTGGCCTGCGGCAGCGACACCCGCCCACCGGTGTCCGTGGCCGTGCCGACCTACGCGGTCGGGGCCGGCGGAGCGGGCGATGAGAGCGGACGGCTGCTCGGCCGCCTCGTGCACGCGGCCGCGCTCGCCGCCGAACCGCTCCTCATGTACGAGGTCGAGCGGCATATCGCGCTCACCCTGCAGCACAGCTTCCTGCCGAAACGGCTGCCCGAGATGCCCGGCACCGAGGTGGTGGTGCGCTACGTACCGGCCTCACGGCACACCGAGATCGGCGGTGACTTCTACGCGGCGATCGCGACCCCCGACGGGGTTCTCGTCGGGGTGGGCGATGTCGTCGGGCACTCCCTCGACGCGGCCACCGTGATGGTCGAGATCCGCCATGCGCTGCGGGCCTACTGTGTCGACGAGAGCGATCCCCAGGTGCTCGTCGAACGGCTCGACCGGATGCTCCAGCGCTACCACCCGCAGGCCACGGCCACGGTCTGTCTCGCCCTGATCGAACCCGCCACCGGCCGTACCCGGATCGCCAACGCGGGCCATATCCCGCCCCTGATCATCGGGGACGGTGACGCCCGCTACTGCGGGGCGCGCGGTCCGCTGCTCGGCATCGGGCTCGACCACCCGGAGCCCACCGAGATCAAGATCACCCCGGAGGAACGGCTGTTGATGGTGACGGACGGCCTGATCGAGACCCGCGGCATCGACCTCGGCGTTTCCCTGGAGCACCTCCGCCAGATCACCGCCGAAGCGTCCGCCGACCTCGGGGCGCTGTGCGACACCCTGCTCAGCTGCTTCGGGCACGAAAGGGCGGACGACATCGCGCTGTTGGTGCTGCGGCTCACGGACGAGCCGGGGGTCAGCGGTTAGGGCCTGTCTCCGCGCCCGCGGGGATCAAGGAGACAGGCCCTAGGGGAGCCGCCGCTCCATGAGCGTCACCCCGTACTTGCTGCCGCCCGCGCCCTCCTTGAACGGCTGCTCGCCCACGACCGTGTACCCGGCGCGCTCGTAGTACGTCCGCAGCCGCGGGTTCGAGGACACACAGTCCAGGCGGCACAGAGCACGGCCCTGCGCGGCGACCCGCCGCTCGGCGTGGGAGAGCAGCGCGCGGCCGGTACCCGCCGGGGCATCACGGCCGGTCATCAGACGGTGGACGTATCCGGCGACCGGCGGCTGCTCGCCCCAGGCCGGTTCGTCCTCCCACCACAGTTCGTACGCACCGGCCACCTCGCCCTGCGCGTACGCGATCCAGACCTCGCCCTCCTTGATCCGCAGCCGGAAGTGGTCCTCGCTCTTCTCGCCCGGCTTCCACTGGTCGATCCCGCTCTCCCGCATCCAGCGCGCGGCGCCGTCGTACAGGGCGACGAGGGTGGCGAGCTCGGCGGGGTCATCGGTGGCCGGGCGGAACTCCAGGCGGTTCGTGATCATGTGCTCAGTATGCAGACGGCTCCGTGGGACCGGAGCGGGCGGCCGTAGGCTCGTGGGGCCAGCACCCGCGAGCGAACCCGGAGCGCGCCCATGCCCCAGATCACCGTCGACCACCCCGCCCACTTCTCCGCGTCCTTCGACCGGCGCGGCTTCGCGCTCGCGCTGCACCCGATCGTCGTGGAGATCGCGGATGCGAGGCTCGCCGCCTGCAAGACCCGCTTCCGCAGCACCGAGGACAACGTGATCGGTGACGACACGGACGGTCCCGGCGTCCTGGCCATCGAGATCGCCCTGCTCGCCGGCCGCACCGACGAGGTCAAGAAGCAGCTGGCGACGGCGGTCGCCGAGCTCGCGGGCAAGTACGCGGTGGGCACGCCCGTCGCGGGCCATGTGTCCGTCGAGGTACGGGACCTGGACGCGTCCTACTCGAAGGCCTAGCCTCCCGCAGGCGCAGGCGCAGGCGCAGGCGCAGGCGCAGGCGCAGGCGCAGGCGCAGGCGCCACGAGGCGGCCGGTCATCGAAGGCTCAGCGGGGCGCCAGCGCCACAAGGCGGGCGACCAGCTCGCCGAACGGTCCGTCCGCCGGCTCGTCGGCCAGGATGCGCGTCAGGATCGCCGCCATCTCCGCGTCGTACGCGGCGCTCACCGCGGTGAGCGCCGCGAAGTCGTGCACCAGCTGCAGCTCCAGCTCGGCGCGCGGGATCCGCCGCCCGTCCAGCCAGATCAGCGCCGTCGACTCGGCGAGCGAGACCCAGGAGCGGATGACGAGTTCGAGGCGCGCGGGCGGCTCGGTGATCCCCAGGTGCCGCACGATCTGCTCGTACGCGGCCTGGCGCACCGAATCGATCAGGGCGTTGGCCGCGGAGGCGGCCTCACCGCCGAGCGTGCCGGAGACGGCGGGACCGCCGCGCATCAGTGCCGAGAACCCGGGCCCGTGCTCGTCCACGAAGTCGAAGAAGCGGCCCATCACCCTCAGCAGCCGCGCGCCGAGCGGCCCTTCGCGCGGCTCGACGAACCGGGTCGCCAGATCCTCGGCGGCCCGCTTCAGAGCCGCCTCGTACAGGCTGAGCTTGCCGGGGAAGTAGTGGTAGACGAGCGGCCGTGAGATCCCCGCGGCCGCCGCTATCTCGTCGATGGAGACCTCGTCGGGGGAGCGGTGGCTGAACAGCTCGAGGGCCACGCCGATGAGTTGCCGGCGCCGCTCCTCGACAGCCATCCTGCGGCGCACCCCGGTCGTCATACGAACACTCTAACGGGCACGGGGGTCTGCCCCTTCAGAGGTCGAGCACCAGCCGCCCGCCCCTGGCCCGTGAGACGCAGATCAGCATCGAGCCGTCGCGCTCACCGTCGGTGAGCAGCTCGTCGCGGTGGTCGATCTCCCCGGCCAGGACCCGCTGTTGACAAGTTCCGCAGAAGCCCTGCTCGCAGGAGTACGCGGTGTCGGGCAGCTCCTTGCGTACGGCGGCCAGGACACTCTCGTCGGCGGCGACGGTCACCGTCCGTCCGCTGCGCCGCAGTTCGACCTCGAAGGCCTTCTCGCCCTCGGCGGGTGCGGCCGCCGTGAACCGCTCCAGATGCAGCGTGCAGCCGGCGGGCAGCACCTCGGCCACCGCGTCCATCAGGGGCTCGGGCCCGCAGCAGTAGACGGCCGCCGCCTGCGGGACGTCCGCGAACAGGGCCCCCGGATCCGGCAGTCCGGCCTCGTCCTCGGCCACCACGGTGAGCCGCCCGGGCCCGGCGATCTTCTCGACCTCGTCCAGGAAGGGCATCGAGGCCCGGCTGCGCCCGCAGTACAGCACCCGCCAGTCCGCGCCGGAGGCTTCGGCGGCCCGCAGCATCGGCAGGATCGGCGTGATCCCGATACCGCCCGCGACGAAGACGTACGCGTGCGAGGACCGCAGCGGGAAACGGTTCCGCGGCCCGCGCACCCGCAGCCGCATCCCCTCCCGCAGCTCCTCGTGCACCTCGCGCGAACCGCCCCGGCCACCTCTGTCCGCCGGGACGAGCCGGGTCGCGAGGGTGTAGGCGGAGCTGTCGTCCGGGTCGCCGCACAGGGAGTACTGCCGCACCAGGCCCGACGGCAGCGTCAGCTCGAGATGCGCTCCGGGCTCCCAGGCGGGCAAGTCCCGTCCGGTCAGGCTCAGTTGTACGACGCCGTCGGCGATCTCCGCGCGCCGGGCCAGTGTCAGCGTCAGGGCCCGGGCGCGCGGCCGGCCCGAGGTCGGCACCGGCAGGGCGGGCAGCGGCCACAGCGGGGAGTGCTCGATCCGGCGGCGCAGGGCGCGGTGGGTCAGCAGGGCGGCGCCGGCCAGGGCGGCCACGGTACGCAGACGAGGCATCTCAGGCGATGCCCTTCTCGCGTGCGCCGGCAGGGTTGCCCGCATTGACAGCGGTGCCCTTCTCGCGTGCCTCGGCCGCGAGCGCCGCCGGTGACGAGGCGAGATACGCCACCGCCTGCTCGGTGGAGCCCTCCTGGGAGGGGTGGTAGCCGCGGTCGAGATAGCGCGGAATGGAGCGCGCCATCGCCCCTGCCGTCGGCAGCATCCCCTGCCGCCCCTTCGCGAGGAACTCCCGCCAGCTCGCCTTCCCGTCCTCCAGGGTCGGATCGTTGGCCATGAAGAAGCGCGCGCCGCGCTGCCACAGGAAGACAAGGGCGGAGAACGCGGTGGCCCAGGTGCGCACCCGGCGGCTGTAGGCGCCGTCCACGTGCAGGAAGAGCTCGAAGGCCACCGAGCGGTGCTCGACCTCTTCGGCGCCGTGCCAGCGCAGCAGATCCAGCATCGTCGGATCGGCGCCCTTGCGGTCCAGGCCCTCGGCGTTGAGCACCCAGTCGCCGAGGAACGCCGTGTAGTGCTCGATCGCCGCGATCAGCGCGACCCGCTCGTACAGCCACCACTTGCGTGCCTTGCCCGGCGGCAGCGTCTTGTCCCCGAGCAGCTTCTCGAAGAGCCAGTCCACCTGGGCGAGATACGGCGCCGGGTCGAGGCCCTGCTCCTTGAGATGCGGGAGCACCTCATCGTGGGCCTGGGCGTGCATGGCCTCCTGGCCGATGAACCCGATCACGTCCTCGCGCAGCCTGTCGTCCTCGATGTACGGCAGGACCTGCTTGTAGACGTGCACGAACCAGCGCTCACCCGCGGGGAGCAGCAGATGCAGCACGTTGATCGTGTGCGTGGTGAACGGGTCGCCGGGTATCCAGTGCAGCGGCGTCTCCTCCCAGGCGAAGGAGACCTTGCGTGCCTTGAGCGCAATGTGTTCCGACGCCTCCCCGAGTTCTCGGCTGCGCTCGGACAGGGGATACCCCGATGGCTTGGGCAGCCGGGCCCGCGTATTAGACATGGCGTCAATGTACTGGCGGGTAAGGAATGCGCAACACCCTTGTGCAGACAGGAGTTGGCCCGGTCAGCGCAGGGCGCTCACCTTGTCGCCGTTCTCGAGCCGCCCGTCGAGCTCCGCGCGGGCGCCCTCCTTGGCACGTGCCGAGAGGGTGTTGCCGCGTGCGGAGGCCGTGACGCCGCCCGAGGTGGCGATGGAGCCGACCTGGCGGCTGCCGCCCGCGAGCAGATACCAGCTGCCGGCACGGGACTTCCACATGACTCCGGCGAGCACCTTCGGGTCACGCGGGCCGCAGGCCGGTGAGTCCTCGGCCTTGGCGGCGATGGCGCCGACGGGTTTGCCCGGTGCCTGGAACTGGGCGAGCGTACGGCTGCCCGCGCCGCGCCAGGTCTCGGCGCGGGTGCAGACCCAGTGCGCGGTCCCGTTGTTCTCGGGCAGCGTCTGGGAGGCGTACGCCCAGGAGTTGACGGACCGGACGCCGTGCGCGCGTACGGCGGGCAGCAGGCAGGCGGTGCGGGCCCAGCTCTCGCGGGCGGCGCTGCCGGAGACCTCGCGCGGCGCCTCGGGGCGGCCCGAGGTGAGGTGGGCCGGAGTGAGCTCGCCGAGGTCGGTGACGGTGCGGGTGGTGGCGGTGTCGCTCATCTCCAGGGCGTTCCAGGACTTGCAGTCGCGCGCCTGGGCGGGACTGGTCACCGGGTCCGTCACCCCGTCGTCGGTACGGCCGAGCGCGCGCGCATCCGCGGCCGGATCGAGGAGGTCGCGGACTTTCACTGCCTGCACCCAAGGGGCGGTCAGATAGCGGACGTTGCCGTCCGTACGGCCCACGACGAGGGCGCTCGCGGTGGGCGCACCCGCGCCGTCCACGCGGGCGAAGTCCAGGGCCGCGCCGCTCGTGCCCTCCTTGGGCTCGGCATAGCGCGCGATCCGCAGCCCGTCGTGGAGGAGCACGACGCGGGCCTGGTCGACCTCGCCCGCGTACAGCAGCTGGGCCGGCCCTGGCGGTGCGCCCGCCGCGGTGCCGGGGGTCGCCGAGACCTGCACGGCCTCGCCGGGCCGCGCCCACACGGCGAGCGCCCGGCGCAGCAGCTCCTTGTCGCCGGTGAGCGAACCGCGCGCGGGCCAGACGGAGAAGTCGGTACGTGCCGAGCGCTTCCAGGCGTCGGCCGGCGCCGCCGTCAACTGGTCCGGATCCAGGGCGGCTTCGGCCGCCGGGTTCTTCCCGTACGAGGGTGCCGCGGCGCCGTCCGGGCCCCACCCGTCCCCGGGCAGCCCGAGCAGCGCACCGCAGACCACCACGGCGGCGGTGGCGACCAGGGCGGCCTTGGTGTGCTGGCGGCGGCGCATCAGATCCGTGGGGCGGGCCTGCAGCGAGCACGGGTCGAACTCGGGGGAGTCGAGCAGCGCGTGCAGCGCTTCGACGCCGTCCGCCTCCGCGAGCGCCGCATGCGCGTCCTCGACGCCGGCCGCGTCCAGGATCTTGCGTACCTCGGCGTCCGGAAGCCCTTCGAGGCCGCGCAGCACATAGGCGGCGCGGGCCGGTCCGGAGAGCGAGGAGAGCCGCTGGTCCAGGGCGAGTTCATCGGCGCCGCCCGAACGCGGGAAGAGCCGCAGCCCCCACACCTGCGGCAGCAGCGGCGGGAACTGCGCCCGCCTGGGCCAGGCCTTGCGCGTGAGCGGCAGCCCGGCTTCCAGGGCGCTCTTGAGGACCCTCAGCCGTACATACGCGTACCCCGGGTCCCCCAGCCGCCCCTGACCGCTGCCGCCGCGCTGTTGAGGGAAGGCGGGGGCGTCACCGGGAGTGCGGCCCTTGGGCAGGGCGCGCTGTGCGAGGGAGTGCGCGGTCAGGACGCGGCGGTTGCGGCCGAGGCTCGGCGGCAGCACGAGATACCCGAGACGGACCAGGCGCGGGTAATGCTCGACGATGGCCGCTTCGGCCTGCTCGACAGCGACGGCGGGAGCGGCCGGTGCGGGGTCCTGGGCGGGGCGGCGGGTGGCGACATCCGGAGAACTCACGTTCAGCAAAACGAGCGAATCGTGGGATGGTCACTCGAACTCGGGTGCCTGGGGGCGCCGTTGGGTTCAGGAGCCGGGCTTCTTGACCGGGTGTCGGATGTCCTCGCGGATCCCGGCGGCCTCCTCCGCCGCCAGCTTCACGACGTCGTAGCCCTCGAACTGGAGGACGGCGATGGTGTTCTGGTCGGCCCAGGCACACATCACCCCTGCGCGGGACGAGAACTCCCGGCAGCTGAACTCCGTCGTCGTTCCGGGGACGCGGATCTTCTCGAGCGTCTCCTCGGTCTCCGTCAACTCGTCGGTGTCGTCCAGGTTCGCGATCATCCTCAGCATCCGGTCGTGGGGCTTCTTGAAGCTTCCGTACTCGGCGGAGATCGCGACAGTGTCGAAACTGGACTCCTTGGTCCCCTTGTAGTCGGCCGTGAGCTCGAATGCGTCCTGCCGTGTGGCGTTGTCCTGCAGCTTGTCCGGGCCGATCTGGAGGACGGCGGTCTGCAGTTGGTAAGCACCGTCGAGGAGTTGCTTGGGCCGGGTGATCTCGTAAGCGGCTGCGGGGAAAGTCTGATCGCCGCCGCTCCCGCCGGCGTCGGGGGTGCCCCCGGCCAGCTTGGTGGCGACGAACCCGCCGACCACGAGCACGCAGGCCGCGATCGCGATCCGCCAGTTCCGTGCGGTGCGCGACGGGGTGGACCGTGTGGTGCGCGACGGGGCGGAGGAGGGCGCGCGCGAGCCCGCCGCCGGGGCGGGCTGGGTGGCGAGCTGGTGGAGGGCGCCGGCGGTCGCGGCATCCTCGCCGCCACGATTCGCGGTCGGCGCGGAAGGAGCCGGGCGGGCAGGGGTGGAGGCGGCACGGGGCGAGGCGGCCGGGGGCGGAGCGGGCGCCGGTGCCGGCTGCTCAGGGACGGCCGGCACAGTCGGCGGGTGCGTGGGCGGCTGCGGCTGCACGGAGGTCTGCGGGGCGAACAGGTCGAGCAGGCGCTCCGGCGTGGGGCGTGCGGCCGGGTCCTTCGCGAGACAGTCGGCGACTATGCGGCGTATGCCCTCCGGTACGGCCGAGAGGTCCGGCGTCTCGTGCACCGAGCGGTACATGAGACCCATCGGCGTACCCGCGCCGAACGCGCTGCCGCCGGCAGCGGCGACGAGCACCGCGCCCAGCGCGAACACATCGGCCGCGGGGCCCACTTCGAGTCCCTGCGCCTGCTCGGGCGCCAGGAAACCGGGCGTACCGAAGGCGGCTCCCGTGGAGGTCAGCCGGGTGGACTCGACGGCCCGTGCGATCCCGAAGTCGAGGACGCGCGGGCCGTCCTCGGCCATGATGATGTTGCCCGGCTTGAGATCGCGATGGATCAGTCCGCAGCCGTGGATGGCCCCCAGGGCCTCGGCCAACGCCGCGCCCAGGGAACGCAGCCGGGCTTCGTCCATCGGGCCCTGCCGGTCGATGAGGCCGGCCAGTGTCGGCCCCGCAACGTAGGCCGTCGCCAGCCAGGGAGTGTCCGCGTCCGGGTCGGCGTCGACGACCTGCGCCGTGTGGAAGCCGCCGACCTTGCGGGCGGCCTCGACCTCGGCACGGAACCGCGCGCGGAAATGCGGATCGGCGGCCAGCTCGGGACGCGCCACCTTGACCGCGACCGTCCGCCCGCCGCGTGAGCGCGCCTGGTACACCATCCCCATGCCGCCCGCGCCCAGCTCGCGCTCGACGGTGTAGGGGCCGATGCGGCCCGGCAGTTCCACCCCGTACGTCATCTGTCGCTTGCTCCCCCGAAGAGACACCGGGCGTCAGTATGGCCGCCTGGTCCGGCGGACGCCACGAGGGTCAGGAGTCGCCTCGGGGCTCCTGTGGTTGCGAACCCGGGGAAAGCGCACGGGCGCATGTGCCGCAGGTGCACGATGGGCCCATGCGTTTACGCCCCCACACAGCCCGACTGGCGTGTGCAGCCGCTGTGTTCACCGTGGTGCTCGGCTGCAGCGGCGAGCAGACGCCGGAGCCGGAGACGGTCACCGGAACCCTCGAGGAGATCGCCGAGAAGGCGGACTGCGAGCCCAACGTCCAGACGGACGCGGCCGAACTGCGCCAGGCCAACTGCCGCAACGGCGAAGGCCGGTTCATCCTCACCACGTTCGCCACGGACCGCGGCCAGCGCGAGTGGATCAACGAGGCCAATGACTACGGCGGCACGTATCTCGTGGGCCGCAAGTGGGTCGCCAGCGGCGAGGAGAAGGTGGTCATGTCTCTGCGCGGCCGGCTCGGCGGGACCGTGGAGCGTGCCGCGCACCACTCGGGGAGTAGCGGTGCTGGGGGGAGCGGGCACTTGGGCGGTCACGATGACGGGCACTCCGGGGAGCCGGACTCCGGTCATCAGCACTGAGCCGGCCGCGCAGGCCGGGGCATGGGCCCCGCGTGGGGGACGGGGCCCATGGTCGGTGATCAGCGGTACGCGGCCGGGTCAGCGGCAGCGGTCACCGCGGTTGACGCAGTTCACCAGGCGCCGCATCTCCCGGTCGGCGAACACGTTGATGAAGTCTCCGTGGTCGGTGACCGGCTTGTGCAGCTGCTCGGGGAAGGAGTCGACCGCGAAGTTCGGCTCCGGCGGCACGTCGTAGACGATCCGCTGCACCAGCTGCGGAATGGCCCGGAAGCCCTGCGGGCAGCGCCCGTCGGCGCCGGCGAAGGCCACGTGCGTACGGTGGTTGGCACTGTCGATGTTCGCGCCGTCCCAGCAGCTCTGGAACTTGAAGGTGCGCACCACCTTGGAACCCTCGGGGCACAGCGGGTATTTGTCCTTCAGCTGCCGGTTCTCGAATCCGGTGCAGCTCCATGAGGCATTGGCATTCGCATTGCCGTTGGTGAACGCCTTGGCGTCACCGGTGATGATCCGCAGAAAACGCGGCATGGCGACGACCTTGGCGGTGGGATTGCCCACGAACTTCAGCGTGACCTGGTCGGGGGTCTGGATCTCTCCGACGTTCTGGTCGTTTCCGCCGCCGTCGGCCTGGGCGTCTTCTTCTTCCTGGCCGTTCTGAATCCGGAGGACCGGCCAGTAGTACGTGGACTTGTCCCGCTGATTGCGGCAGGTGGTCCGCCCGTTGGCGAGATCCTCGTCGCTGGAGAAGGCGTCCGTCGCCTGGTTGCCGACGTAGTCGTGCATATGGTGGGCGCCATTGCTCACACCCGGGGCGACAATGACATTGTCCGGGTTGAACTTGCCGTTCTCATTCGTTCCGCACTTGGTCTCGAACTGCCCGCGGGACGCGCCGCGTTGATTGCGCACCTTGGCGACATTGGGCTCGACGTCCTCGATCGGGACGAAGTCGTCGGGGGAGGGCCCGTTGCCGGCCTGACCGCCGTTGCCCGGCTCCTCGCCCGGCTCCTCGCCTTGACCGCCGTCCTGGCCTCCGTCCTCCCCCTGCCCGGGGTCCTCGCTCGGGCTCGCGGTTCCGCCCTGGTCAGAGGGCTGCTCGTCGGCCCGTAACGTACAAGGCGCGTTGGAGTCCAAGCCCTCGGGCGGCTGACCCCCCGCCTGCTGTATCGCGCCGGAGATCGCGGCGAGCGTGCCGCGGCGCTGCTCCTCCAGCGGGCCGAGGACGGTTTCCTGGGCCGCACCGGGATCCTCGGCGAACTTCCGGTACGCCTCGGTGATCTGGGTGTCCAGGGCCGCGAGTTCACGGTCCACGGCCTCGCGTGCCCCTTCCGGCACGTCCTGCAGCGACGTGGCGACATCCGGGCAGTCGATGGTCGACATGCGCGGCCCGGACTGCGCGTCCTGGGTCGCGGAAGGAGGCTGGTCGCTGCCTTCGCCCGCGGAGGCGTAGACATTGACGAGCGTCACTCCGCCGGCGCCCAGGACCAATGCCGCCGAGGCGGCGACCGCCCGGCGGGCCAGCTTTGAACGTTTGCGTGATGTGCGTCCCATGGGGCTGTGTACGCGGACGATCTCCGCTTGTTTCAGCGGCCCCAGAAGTTCGTAGAATTCTCCGGGTTCAATTCCGGCGCAACGCCCCCAACAGGTGCCAATCTCAACGCCCTTGGCCTCCGTGCCGCGTTCTCAGCGCCCTTGGTCCAGATAGGCGAGCACCGCGAGCACCCGGCGGTTGTCGTCGTCCGACACCGTGAGATCGAGTTTCGCGAAGATATTGGAGGTGTGCTTGGCGATCGCCCGTTCCGTGACGAACAGCTGGCCCGCGATCGCCGCGTTGGACCGCCCCTGCGCCATGAGCTCGAGCACTTCGAGCTCGCGCGGGGTGAGCCCGCCGAGCGGACGGTCCGACTGCCTCCGCGAGAGCAGCTGCTGGATCACCTGCGGGTCCATCGCGGTGCCGCCCGCCGCGACCCGGCGTACCGCGTCGATGAACTGCTCCGCGTCGAAGACCCGGTCCTTGAGCAGATATCCGATCCCGCCGTTGCCGTCCGCGAGCAGCTCCCGTGCGTACAGCTGCTCCACGTGCTGCGACAGGATCAGCACGGGCAGCCCGGGCCGCACCTTGCGGGCGGCCAGCGCGCACTGCAGGCCCTCGTCGGTGTGCGAGGGCGGCAGGCGTACGTCGCAGATCGCCACGTCGGGCGTCAACTCGGCGAAGGCCCTGGTCAGTTCGGGCCCCGACTCCACGGCCGCGACGACCTCGAAGTCGTACGCCTCCAGCATCCGCACCAGGCCGTCGCGCAGCAGGAACAGATCTTCGGCTAGGAGTACGCGCAAGGGATCTCCATGGTCACCATGGTGGGACCGCCCGCGGGAGAGCTGACGGCCAGGACACCGTCGAATGTACCGAGCCGGCGCTCGACGCCGGCGAGCCCGCTGCCCGCGCCGATCCTCGCGCCTCCCTGTCCGTTGTCGGTGACGGTGACGCGCAGATGGCCGTCGGCGTGGTGCACATCCACCCAGATCCGCTCGGCGCCCGCGTGCTTGACCGCGTTGGTGAGCACCTCGCTCACCGCGAAGTACGCGGCGGACTCCACCGGTTCCTCGAGGCGTCCCGGCAGCGTGACGTCCACGTCCGTCGGGACCGGAAGCCGTAGCGCGAGCGCCTTGACCGCGTCCCCGAGCCCCCGCTCGGCGAGCACCGGCGGATGGATGCCGCGCACCAGATCGCGCAGTTCGGTCAGGGCGTCCGCCGAGTTCTGCCGGGCCTGGGCCAGGAGCTGCTTCGCCTTGGCCGGGTCCTTCTCGACCAGCGCCTCGATCGTGCCGAGGTCCATGCCCATGGCGACGAGCCGGGCCTGCGCTCCGTCGTGCAAGTCCCGCTCGATACGGCGCAGTTCGGCCGCCGAGGCGTCCACCGCGTCATGCCGTGACTCGGTGAGCTGGTCGATCCGGGCGTCCAGGCGGGCCTTGCGGGTGGGGGCGAGGGAGGCGCGGGCGACGGCGAAGTGCGCGCGTACGAGATACGGGTTGAACAGCAGCCCGACCGCGATCCAGACCAGACCGAGCAGAGAGGCCAGGAAGGCCGAACCCCAGCCCTGCACCGGGATGAACGCGTACCACCAGTCCCCGAGCACCGTCCACAGGCCCGCGAACAGCAGGATGCCGAAGAGCCCTTCGGCCAGCAGCCCCGGCGCGAGCACCGCGGTGGCCGCGCCGGCCGTCATATCGGTGAGCAGCCACCGCAGGGCCCGCCAGGTCGCGGGGTCCTTGAGCATGAGGTTGAGCCGCTCCACATGACCGACGAACCCTGTGCGCAGATCGGCGGGGAAACGCCGGTACGGCACGGCGATCTCCCTGCCCGCCCACGCGCCGGCCAGCCGCCGCCGGGCCGTGGCGTGCGCGCGGACCAGGTCGAGGAGGTACGGCGTGGTGAGGACACCGACGCCGATCGGGATCAGTGCGAGCGATACGACGGTCAGGACGAACAGGACGATCGAGGCCGTCAGCGCGAGGAGCGCGAGCGCGAGGCCCCGTGCCGCGGCGAGCAGCGAGCCGCGCACCCTCTTCGTCGCAGTCCTGTCCACGCCCATGGCGACCGTCCTTCTGGATCTGTGCGTACGCCGGTGCGGCGTGTGCGTCATCCAGTGTGGCGGGCGCGGACGCCCAGGTCACGGGGTTTCCGCCCCCGGCCGGGGGTGTAGCTGGCACCACCCCGGCCGGGGCTTCGGGGTGCGGAGCCCCAGGGCCGGCGGGCGCGCTCAGAGCCCCAGGACCTTCGCCTCCACCTCGGGGTCGACGCCCTTCCTGGGCCGGTCCGGGCGTTGCGGTGCCTCGCCGCCGATCGACCGCAGCCAGGCCCAGGTGTCGGCGACCGTCTCGCGTACGGGGCGGCAGCGCAGCCCGGTGGCCACCGCCCGTGACACATCGGCGGCGTGCAGGGCGTCATGCATATCGGTCGCCGGCGGCACCCATACGGGCAGCTGCGTCCACGGCTCGATCCCCGCGTCGAGGATCACCTGCGGGTCGGTCCAGCGCAGCTCGGCATCGGAGCCGACCACGTCCACGATCGCCTCGAGCAGCCCGCCCATGGTCGCGTGACCCTGCGGGCTCATCATGTTGTACGGGCCGCTGAGGCCCGCCTCGATACCGTCCAGGATCCAGTCGGCCATGTCCCGCACATCGACGTACTGCAGCGGCAGTTCGCGAGGTCCCGGGGCGAGCGTGGGGCCGCCGCGCGCGATACGGGTCAGCCACCACGGCAGCCGGCCGACGTTCTCGTACGGTCCGAGCAGCAGGCCGGCGCGCACATGGAGCGAGCGGTCCGCACCGAACTCCCGGTCGAGGGCGAGCTCGGCGCCCCGCTTGGCCACGGCGTAGTCCTCGGCCTCCGCCGAGTCCGGGTCGCCCGTCACCAGCGGGGCGCTCTCGTCGTAGCCGGCCGGGGGCGCCCAGGTGTAGACGGAGCAGGTCGATACATAGACATAGCGGCCGGCCCGCTCCTTGAGCAGCCGCGCGGTGTCCCGCACGGCGACCGGCGCCTTCGACCAGGTGTCGACCACCGCGTCCCACTCACCTTCGGCGAGCGCGTCGAGCCCGCCGGGGGCGGTGCGGTCGCCGGTCAGCGCGGTCGCGCCCTCGGGCACCGGGTTGTTCCCCCGATTGAAAACGGTGAGCTCCCACCCACGCGCGAGCGCCCGCTCGGCCACAGCACGTCCGGCGAACTCGGTTCCACCAAGAAGAAGAAGTCGCATACGGGGATCGTGCCGGACACCGGTGCGCTCGGGAACGGCTTCTGCCGAGGGCAGATCATTCAGCCGCGCCGGCGTTTGAGGAGATCCGAACGGAGTTCGGATGCGGGGTGCGGGGGGGGGGCCCCGGTTCCGGGAGGGGGGGGGCGGGGGGGGGGGGGGCGGCCCCCCCGTTTGGGGGGGGGGGGGGGCGGGGGAGAGGGCCCCCCGCACGCGCCCCCACCCCCACCCACCCGGACCGCCTCTTGCGCCCCGCAAAGAACCTGGCACGATGTGCGCGATGACGGATGCCCGGTCGCCGATGCGCGCCCTGCGAGCCGCACTCTTCGCGGCAGTGGCCGTCACCCTGGCCGGTGTGGGGCATTCGTCCATGTCCGACCATGAACTTCCCCTGAGCTCCCTTCTGCCGGCCTTTGCCGTACTCGTCGGCGCCGCATGGTGCGCAAGCGGCCGCCGCCGCGGAATCGGAACCATCGGCGCCGGCATGGTCGCCGTCCAGACGCTGCTGCACGGCCTCTTCGCGCTCACCGGCGCACATTCCGCCGCCGCGCAATCCCCGCACGCCGAGCATCTGCGGCACGCCGGCATGCCGGGCATGGCGGCCGAGACCACCCTGCTCGACACCCTGACCCACGGCTCCCTGGGCATGCTCGCCGCCCACTTGGTGGCAGGACTGCTCTGCGCGCTGTGGATCGCCCGCGGCGAAGCGGCCTTCTTCCAGCTCGTCGAGGCCCTGGCCGCTTTCGCGTTCACTCCGCTGCGGCTGCTGCTCGCTCCCGTACGGCTCCCGGACGCGCCCCGCCCCGTGCGGCGCCGCCGGCCCCGGCGGACACGGGCCTGCCCCCGTACCGCCGTACTCGCCCATGCCGTGATCCGGCGCGGGCCTCCCGCGTGGGCGCTCCTCCCGCATCAAGCGCCCGCCGCTGTCTGACCGTTCGTGCCCCTTCCCGGCCGGACGGCTCCTCCTCGCGTATCCGCGCAGGCGGTGGGCGTGCTGCCCCCTGCCCTTCCGCGCACCGGCACCGCATCCGCATCGCACCCGTATGCGCTGCCGCGCGCCCACGCGAACGCACGAGGACACCATGGCGATCGACGACCGGCCCAAGCCGGAACAATCCGAACCCTCAGAGCCCACCCCACCCGCCGGCACCACCCCGGCCACCGACCCCGCCGCCAAGCCGGGCGCCTGGTCGGCCCTGCGCCCCCTGCTCCTGCGGCTGCACTTCTATGCGGGCATCCTCATCGCCCCGTTCCTGTTCGTCGCCGCCGCGAGCGGCCTGCTGTACGCGCTCTCCTTCCAGGCCGAGAAGATCGTGTACAGCCATGAACTCGAGGTACCGGTAGGGGACTCGGCCCTACCGCTCACCCAGCAGGTCGAGGCCGCGAAGGAAGCGCACCCCGAGGGCACCGTCACCGCCGTCTGGCCCTCGTACGAGGACGGCATGACGACCCGGGTCCTCTTCGACAGCCCGGAGGTCGACGAAGGCAAGACGCTCGCCGTGTTCGTGGACCCGTACAACGGCGAGATCCGCGGTGAACTCCCGTCCTACGGCGGATCCGGTGCACTGCCGGTACGTGCCTGGACCTCCGAGCTGCACCGCCATCTCCACCTGGGCGAACCCGGCCGCCACTACAGCGAACTCGCCGCCAGCTGGCTGTGGGTGGTGGTGCTCGGCGGGCTGCTGCTCTGGTTCGCCCGGCGCCGGGCCCGCCGCCGCGAACTGCTGGGGCCCGCGCGGGACCAGAAGAAGGGCCGCGCGCGCACCCTCTCCTGGCACGGTTCGATCGGTCTGTGGGCCGCGCTCGGACTGCTCTTCCTGTCCGCCACCGGACTCACCTGGTCGAAGTACGCGGGCGTGAGTATCGGTGAACTGCAGGACAGTCTCGGCGGCGCGACGCCCGCCGTCGACGCGGCCACCACACCGGCCGTGGGCGCGGACTCCGGTCACGGCGACCACGGCGGGGGCGGGGACCACGCGGCACACGAGGGCGCGGACGTCGGCCTCGACCGCATCCTGGAGATCGCCCGCGGCGAGGGCCTCGACGGCAGGACCACGGTGACGGTCCCGACCGAGGGCCAGGGCTATGTGGTGAAGCAGAACGACACCACATGGCCGTACCACCTGGACTCGGTGGCCATCGACCCGGCGGACGGCAAGGTCCTCGACAAGATCAGCTTCGCCGACTACCCGCTGCTCGCGAAGCTCACCAGCCTCGGCATCAACCTGCACATGGGCGTCCTCTTCGGCCTGGCCAACCAGTTGCTGCTCGCGGCGCTCATGCTGGGCACGATGCTGCTGATCTTCTGGGGCTACCGCATGTGGTGGCTGCGCCGCCCGACCAGGTCCGGCGCCCTGGGCATGGGCCGCCCGATGCCGCGCGGCACCTGGCGCAAGGTGCCGCTGCCCGTCCTGCTGCCGCTGCTCGCCGTGACGGCGGTCATCGGCTGGTACGTCCCGCTGTTCGGGCTGAGTCTGCTCGCGTTCCTGCTGGTGGACGCGGTGGCCGGGGCGGTGGGCCGGGCCCGCTCGCGTACGGCGGCCTGACCGGTACGGGGTGGGCCGCCTGCCGGCCGGCAGCCGGCCCACCCCGCCTCAATCCGCCTGCGGCGGCGTGTACTTGTACCCGACGCGCCGCACCGTCTGGATCGCCTCCCGGTACTCGGCGCCCAGCTTGCGCCGAAGCCGGGCGACATGGACATCGACCGTCCGCCCGTCGCCGACATGCCCGTACCCCCACACCGTCTGCACCAGGGAGTCCCGGGTGTGCACCCGCTGCGGGTGCGCGACGAGATGGGCGAGCAGCTCGAACTCCAGGTAGGTCAGGTCGAGTTGCCGCCCGTCGACCGCCGCGACCCGCTGCACCGCGTCGATGCGGATGAGCTCCCGCTGCGGCTCCGACGGCGCCGCGCCCTGCAACTCGGCCGGCACGAGCACGAGATACCCGACCATCGGCGGCCGGTCCGGCAGCGCCGGCAGCGTGTGCTGGGGCGCGGGCAGCCAGGTGGCGCCCGGCGGCAGATAGTCGGCCACGTCGATGCTCGGTACCAGCTGCGCCACCTCGTCCTGCTGGACGGCGCGCAACCGGTGGCGGGCGGAAGGGGCGGGGGGTTTTGAGGCGGGGGAGGGCAGGGGAGGTGCCGTAGCGGCGGAGAAGACACGGGTGTTCGCCATGAGAGGTCAGCTCTTTCGCGCGAAGTGGACGTGGCAGGACGTACGCACTCGCACAGGCCGAAGGCCGCACCGCCTCGACGAGGGGTGAACGGCTTTAGAGGGCCGGTGCGTTCCTCACGCGGCAACACACGCGGTCGAAGTCATCATGCTGACGGGAAGGCCAGAACGGCTCGAGGTCGAAGCGACCCTTCGCGGTGTCCTGGTAGTCGGCCATGCACCCATTGAAGCAGACCCCCACTCCCGACTGCAGACCCCTCTCGCACCTTGATACGGCGCCCTGACGAAGATGGCCTGATCAGGAGCTCCTCCCGGCCGGTTCAGCCCACCAGACGCCGACGCCAGTCCAGATCCTGGACATGGATCGCGTCGTCCGCCGACCCGGTCCACCGCGTCCGCAGCCCGCTCGCCCCGAGCGCGGCGACCACCTCGCGCCCGATCGCGGCCGTGTACTCGGGCGTGCACTCGAAGCCCCCGTAATACAGGGTCAACTCCCCGTGCCCGGTGACCGATTCGGTGCACTGGGAGTGGAAGAAGACAAAACCCCGGGCATCCTGCGGGCCCGCGTCCCAGATCTCCGCGAGACCGCAGCCGCGGCAGCACGTGAAGTTCTCCCGCGCGGTGATGCCGATGCCGTCGAGCGCCGTGAACGCCTGGGCGAGCCGCTCGGGATCGGTCGTCCCCTGCCAGCCGGCCTGCTCCCGCACCCGCTCGACCCACAACCGGTCCACGAGCTGAGCGGCCTGGGCCCGTGACACCGGCCGCAGGTCCCCGTCGACCAGCCATTCCTCCGCGGCCTCGGTGAGCGCGGCACGGGCGAGGTAGCCCTGGGCGAGCAGCCCCTGTACGTACTCCTCGGCCTTCTGCCGTACGTCCGCGGGCAGCTCGGGTACGGCGGCAGGGGCGGGCAGCTCCACCCGTTCCCAGTCGAGACCGGCGTCCCAGCCGTCCTCCTGGCGGGCCCAGCCCTCGATGGCCGCCGTGACCCGGCCGGCCTCGTCGTCGCCGAGATCGGTGTGGAACAGGCCGCGCCCGTCGTGATGTTCGAGGACATAGCCCTCGCCGGCTGTACGGGCGGTCTGGACGAAGACGTCCGGCAGATCCGGTATGCGCTGGCACACCAGGAACTCGTCGCCCGCGGCCCCGATCCGCGCCACCAGGGCGGCCAGGTCGCCGGGCGAGATCCGTACGTACTCCTGCCGGTTCTCGGTCTTCACCTTGATCTCGAGCATGCGGTCAAGACTCGCATGCGGCACCGACAACCCCATGCGCCGAAGGGCGCCCACCGTCAACGGTGGACGCCCTTCGCGGAGTTCAGCGGACTCAGACCTGCCCGGCCTTCTCCAGACCGGTGCAGCAGGTGTCCACGATCAGACGCGTGACCACGTACGGGTCCACGTTGGCGTTCGGGCGGCGGTCCTCGATGTAGCCCTTGCCGTCCTGCTCGACCTGCCACGGGATACGGACCGAGGCGCCGCGGTTGGAGACGCCGTAGGAGTACTCGTTCCACGGGGCGGTCTCGTGCAGACCGGTCAGACGGTCGTCGATGCCGGCGCCGTAGTTCTTGACGTGGTCGAGCGGCTTGGAGCCCTCGCCCAGCGCCTCGCACGCGGTGATGATCGCGTCGTAGCCCTCGCGCATCGCCTTCGTGGAGAAGTTGGTGTGCGCACCGGCGCCGTTCCAGTCACCCTTGACCGGCTTCGGGTCGAGGGTGGCCGAGACGTTGAAGTCCTCGGCGGTGCGGTAGAGCAGCCAGCGCGCCACCCAGAGCTGGTCGGAGACCTCGAGCGGCGCGAGCGGGCCGACCTGGAACTCCCACTGGCCGGGCATGACCTCGGCGTTGATGCCGGAGATCCCGAGACCGGCCTCGAGGCAGTTCTCCAGGTGCGCCTCGACGATGTCGCGGCCGAAGATCTCGTCCGAGCCGACACCGCAGTAGTAGCCGCCCTGCGCGGCCGGGAAGCCGTTCTCCGGGAAGCCGAGCGGGCGGCTGCCGTCGAAGAAGGTGTACTCCTGCTCGATACCGAAGATCGGCTCCTGCGCGGCGAACTTCTCCGCGACCTCGGTCAGCTGCGCACGGGTGTTGGAGACGTGCGGCGTCATGTCCGTGTTCAGGACCTCGCACATCACCAGGATGTCGTCGCCGCCGCGGATCGGGTCCGGGCAGGAGAACACCGGCTTGAGCACACAGTCGGAGGCGTGGCCCTCGGCCTGGTTGGTGCTGGAACCGTCGAAGCCCCAGATCGGCAGCTCGGCGACACCGGAGACGGGGGCGGTCAGTATCTTCGTCTTCGAGCGCAGCTTCGCCGTCGGCATGGTGCCGTCGATCCAGATGTACTCAGCCTTGAACGTCACGGGCGCCATCCTTTACGGGCGTTGCATGCGGGTGGAGCGTGGGGGCTGCACTGGCCCCGCGCTGTAGCGGCAGCCTGTCAACCGGCGATTTCCCGACCGTTGCCCGTCTGTGAACCCCGTGTTACGCGCGTTTCGCGCTGGTACACAGCCGCATCGTCAGCCGCCCGCCGAGCGGACGGTCACCCGTCCCATCGCCCGCGCTGTGCCGCCTCCACGACGTGTCGCTTCAGGAGCCCGTCGAACCCGGCGCTCCTGATCCGCCGCACCAGCTCGACCGGGGAGGAGCCGAGCGCGGCCGCCGTGTCCTCCAGGTTCCAGTCGTGCCGGGCCAGTTGGGACAGCAGATGGCCGCGCCTGACCTGGTTCTCGGAGAGCCGCATCGACTTCAGATACGCCACCCGGCCCTTCAGATCCGTGATCGTCTCCCCGATGTGCTGCTCGCGGTGGAGCGCGAAGGGCGGCAGGAAGCGGCTCAGGCGGTAGCGCCCCGCCGCCCCCATCCGCCGCAGCTGAGTGACCTCGTACGACTCGTCGAGCAGCCCACCGGCCAGGTTCCGGTCATGGGCCTCGGCCCACGCGTCGAGTTGCCCCAGGGCGGCCGACCGCAGCCCGGCCAGGTCGGACACGCGCGCGTCCTCGATCACCGCCGTGAACTCCCGTACCGGCGGCGAGTAGTACGCGTGCTGGTACACCAGCTCCCCGTACAGGTCCTGCAGCAGGGAGCTGTGCAGCGCCCGGTAGTCGTCCGGGTGCGGCACGACGAACGCGGCGGCGAGCGCATCGGCCGCGTACACCATGACCCCGCACTGCCCCGGGTGGATCTCGAAGATCCGCAGCGCCTCGTCGAGCCCCTCGACCGACGCCCCCACGTACGCCATCTCGGCCCGCGGCGAGAGCCCCCGGCTCACCGCACGCTTCGCCCACTCCTCCCACAGCACGGAAGGACCGCCGAAGTGCAGCGCGAGATAGCCCTCGAGCGCCAGATGCAGCGGCAGGAAGCGAAGCCGCCGGCTGCCCGCACGCTGCACGAGGCGCCGCATTGGGATCGCGTGCACGGGAGCGCCGTCCGGCCGGTCGTACTCCTCGCAGAGCTGAGTGCCGTACGCCGCCTGCCACTTGCCGTCCCGCGCCCAGTCCGCCACGAAGCCGTGCGGGATGTACGAGGTGTAGAAGGTGCCGTCGCCGGCTTCCACCGCCGTCCACTCGTTGCGGAAGAGGTCGCGCCGCAGCCGCAGATCCGTGATCGGCTGCTCGCGCACCAGCGGCACCAGGCGGATCCCGCCCCACACCTGGGCGGGCTTGGCGGTCAGACCGGTGAGGTCGAGCTGTGTCATGCCATCGTCCCGTCCTGCGCGGTCCCGTCCTGTGCCGTGCCGTCCCGCGCGGTGAAGGCCTTCACGCGTTCGTCCAGATACGCCCGCAGCTCCGCGAGCCCCGTCCGCCCCTCCGCGAACTGCGCCAGCTCCACCAGAGCCGGCAGATCCTCGGCGTCCCGCACCCCGGAGGTCGGCACGCTCGGGGCGAGGCGGCGCACGTCGTAACCGGCCGCGTCGTATACCGGGTTGAGGTGCACGACGCTGGTTCGGCGCGACGGGTCGAGCCGTGTGCGCCAGACCCGCAGCACCTCGCCCGCGAGCCCCGGCGGCGCGTTGTCCCAGCCGTCCGAGACGATCACCAGACGGGCGGGGCAGTGGTCGAGCGCGTCGAGGATCCGCAGGCCGAGCGGTGTCGGACCGTACGGATACGCGAGCAGCGCGTCGCTGCGTCCCGAGGTCCACAGCGGGACGTACGTGTCCGCCAGCTCGGCGAGCAGGAAGTGGCAGGCGAGCGCCACCGCCAGCGGGCGGCGCCGCTTCTGCGCCGACCCCGAGGCCGAGAAGCTGTCGTCGAGCACCGCCGCGACCCGCCCCCACGTCCCCGCGTACGGCCCGGCGACCCGGCGCGCGGCCGCTCGCAGCGCGCCGGTGGGCGCGGGCCCCCGCTCGGGACGCACGGGGGGGGCCAGGGACAGCACGTACGAGGCGAGCCGGGTCAGCGGCATCGCGGCCAGGTCGGCCTCGACCTCCGTCCTGTGGGCGCGGGCCGACTCCTGGTTGCGCAGCCGCTCGTGCCGGGTCATCCGGGGCGCGATCCGGTCGAGGAACACCGCACGCGGGACGCCGTGCTGCGCGGCGAAGCCCTCGGCGACCGTGAACGGCAGCTCGTACAGGGCCGCCTGCGTGTACCGCGCCCGCCGGTACGTGTCGAGCAGCCCGTGCTCGTAGTGCCCCCGCTTGCGCGGCGCGAACAGGAAGTCGCCCAGCTCGTCCGTCACCGGCACATGCCCGTGCCGTACGGCCGTCTTGAACCCGCTGCGGTACTTCACCGCGTCGAAGCCGTGGTCACGGCGCCCCGCCAGCCAGTCCCGCATGATCGCCCGGGTCCGCCGGTTGTTGACCCGGGCCCGGCGCAGCTGCCCGAACAGCCGGTACACCCGCTGCGGCGGCAGTACGGCGAGACGCGCGCCGATCAGCAGGCCTTCGACCCGCCGCTGCCGCTCGTCCGTCTCGCGCGCGCTGACGAGCAGCCGCCGGATGATCTCCACGGCGTTGTGGTCGTTGATGTCGAGGGCGAGCGTGGCGGCGTACAGCTCGCGGTAGTTGACGCGTACGTACTCGTGCAGGAAGTCGAGCGACATCCGCTGCTCCGCCGCGTCCGAGCGGAACTCGCGCTGCCCCGTCGAGGTGATCGCCGCGTTGACGAACAGCAGCACGTCCTCGGCCGCGACCAGGTCTGCGTACGTCTCGTACGTCTCCATCGGGCCCCCGTGAGTGATGAGCGCCGGCCGGGGAGTAGGGGGCACGAACAGCGAATACATTGTTTTCAGAGACAAGAGACGGAAGTCGCACCGAAGTCCCGCGGCCGGCCACTCGAACGTAACACCGTCGCTCGCATGCCCCATCATGGTTTTCCATGACGTCCCACACACCCGCCGCCCCCGTCCGCATCGGCCTGCTCGGCACCGGCCCCTGGGCCCAGCGCGTGCACGGCCCGGCACTCGCCGCGCACCCCGGCACCGACCTGGTCGGCGTCTGGGGCCGCAGGCCCGAGGCGGCCGCGGAGCTCGCGAAGGAACTCTCCACCCAGGCATACGACGACGTGGACGCCCTGATCGCCGACGTCGACGCCATCGCGGTCGCCCTGCCGCCGGACATCCAGGCCCCGCTCGCCGTGCGCGCCGCACGCGCCGGGCGGCATCTGCTCCTGGACAAGCCCGTGGCGACCACGGTCGAGGGCGCCCGCGAGCTCGCCGAGGCCGCCCGCGATGTGGCCTCCGTGGTCTTCTTCACACTGCGTTTCTCCGCCGCGGCCGCCCCGTGGATCGACGAGCAGACCGGCCGGGACGACTGGTACACGGGCCGGATCGACTGGATCGGCTCCATCTACTCACCCGACGCGCAGAGCCCGTACGCCGATTCGCCGTGGCGCCGCGAACGGGGCGCGCTGTGGGACGTCGGCCCGCACGCCCTGTCCGTACTGCTGCCGGTGTTCGGCGACGTGAGCGAAGTGACCGGTCTGCGCGGCCAGTTGGACACCGTGCACCTGGCGCTGCGCCACGCGTCGGGTGCCACGAGCACCACCACGCTCAGCCTGACCGCTCCCGACAAGGCGAGTGGAGTCACCGCCGAGCTGCGCGGGGCGCACGGGATCACCGAGCTCCCCGAGGTGTGGGGCGACGGCCCGCTCGCCTCGTACGGGACCGCGATCGACGCGCTTCTGGAGTCCGTACGCACGGGAGAACCGCATCCGTGCGATGTGCGCTTCGGGGCGCGGGTGACGGAGATCCTGGCGCAGGCGGAGGCAGCGCTGCGTTAGACGCCGGGGCGCGGGTGCGCGGGTGCTCGGGTGCGTGGGACGCCGGGGTGCTCGGGTGCGCTAGGTGCCGGGGTGCTCGGGTGCCGGGCGCTTCGGTTCGTGGACCAGGCACAGGTGATGGCCCGCCGGGTCCGCGTAGATGCGCCAGGGACGGTCGTCGGCGCCCTTGTCGAGGAGGGCGCCGCCCGCCTCGACGAGGGCGGCTTCGGCCGCGTCCAGGTCGGGGACGCCGATGTCCAGGTGCAGTTGCTGCGGCCGGTCCGGGTCGCCCCAGACGGGCGGCCGGTGGTCGGCGACGCGCTGGAAGCACAGGACCTGACCGCCGGGGCCCGGCAGATGCAGCGTGGCCCAGTCCTCGTCGGTGGCCCAGCGACGGTCGGGGCGGTTCACCGTGCCGCCGAGCAGCGTGGCGTAGAAGCGGGCGAGTGCCTCCGGCTCGCGGCAGTCGAGGACTGTGCACTGCAGTGTTCCGAACACGGGGATCCTCCGACGTGCCTGTGCGACCCGACGCGCCTGTACGACCCGTCTACTTGATCAGCGCGTTGGCCCCGGCTATCAGCAGCCCGATCGTCGCGTCCGCGCCCCCGATGGCGAGGGCGCTGCGGCGGCGGTAGCCCACGCGCACCGCCGCGAACGTACCCCACGCGAAGAGCAGCCCCGCGTTGAGGGCCAGGCCGACGGCCGTGACGGTCGCTTCGGGCCAGTCCGCGGCACCGGCCGCGACGAGCAGCGCGACCGTCGGCAGACAGGCCACGACGACCGGCCACTCGTCGGCGAGCGTCCGCGCGAGCTGCCGCCAGCGATGGCTGCCCGAGCCCTGCGTGTGCGTGGACATATGGTGCGCGTAACCGTGCGCGAGGGCGGCCGTGGTGGCGGTCACCATGACCCAGGCCGCGTCCGAGTACGGCGTGTACGGCGAGCCGCCGCTCTGCAGGGCGGCGAGCAGCGCGCTTGCCAGGACGGTGCCGTAGACGCCGCCGAACATCCAGCTCTTCATCTCGGCGCTCCCTCCGGTCCCGTCGCTGGTGGAGCGCTCAACGGTACGGAGCGGGAGGGCTTTCCGGTTCCCGCGGAGGGACCATTCGCCCTGCCCGGGGCCTGGCCGAAAGGACGAGGGCGGCGCGCGGTTCAGGACCGGCCCAGCGCCTCCCGTACCGCCTCCTCCGAGCGCGCCACCAAGGCGCTCCCGTCGTCCGCCGTGATGATCGGCCGCTGGATCAGCTTCGGATGCTCGGCAAGGGCCTTGATCCACCGCGCCCGCCCGCTCGCGTCGCGCGGCCAGGCCTCGCGGTCCTTCAGGTCCAGCTCCTTGGCGGCGGGCTCCTGGGTGCGCGCGATGTCCCAGGGCTCCAGTCCGAGCCGCTCGAGCACCTCCCCGATCTCGGCCTCGGTGGGTACGTCCTCGAGGTACCGGCGCACGGTGTAGTCGGCCCCCTCCGCATCCAGCAGCGTGAGGGCGCTGCGGCACTTGGAACAGGCGGGATTGATCCAGATCTCCATGCCACGGAGCGTACTGCCGCTGCTACGGTGTCGCGGCTGACCAACCCGGGCCGCCAGGCGGCCCGTTCATCGGACGGGGGTCCCCATGAAGGTGCGTCATGTGCGAGCGATAGCCGTGTTCGTGATCGTCTTCGTCGCGCTGACCGGAGCGCGTCGCGGGGGAGGCGGCTGCGAGGACGACAGTTCGGGTTCGGGCTCGAGCCACGGCTCGTCGGGCGGCGGCAGCGGCGACGTGGACGGCGGCGCGGGCGGCTCGTCCTCGGCGGCACCCTCGCCCAGCAGCACCACCACGTACGGCGAGCAGGACGTCACGATCGACGCCTGTGAGCTCACGCCGGAAGCCGATTACCTGGGCAAGGCCCGCCTCAAGTACCGCGTCACCAACGGGAACACGGACCAATCGGCGAGCTACAAGATCACCTTCGCGGTCCTGCGGACGTCGGACAAGCAGGTGCTGACCCTCCCGACGCTGTCCATCGACAACCTGGCGCCCGGCAAGACCCAGGCCGGCACGATCACCGAAGCGGCCACCACCGCCGATGACGACATGCGCACCCTCGACGCGCACTGCATCGTCAGCCGCGTCGACAAGACCGACTTCTGATCGTCAGCCGCGTCGACAAGACCCTCGACGAGCGGCGGTGTTCGAATATGTGCCGCCTCACGCATCCCTTCCGGACCGTGCGTGACGCGCCTCGAAACCCCTGATCCACCTGGTGATTTGGCGGCAGTTCCGGACCCCGTGGATGTCAGTGCCGGGGGCTAGAATTGAAGCAGTGTTCGAGTTCGGGTCGCAGGGTGCCCGCCGGCGTCCGACGACTCCCCGACCACCCCAGGAGGTTGCTTATGGTCCCTGTCGCTCTCAAGGCCCAGACGACACTGCCGATCGATGTTCCGTACGTGCCGTTCGCCAAAAAGGCGCTGCCCGCAGGCCGGCCGCGTGAGTGGTACATCGCGCACAACCGCCGGCTCAAGGCCATGCGCCTCGCGATAGCCCTGCTCGACGCGGGCGTCTGGCGCCCGGAGCAGGCGAACAACGGCCGTATCCGCTCGACCGCGGACCTCGTCGGCATCCACCCGCCGTCCGAGACCACCTGTCATATGGTGCGCGCCCTGATGCGCTACACCCGCTGAGCGTGCGCTGATCCTGTGCACCCGCCGCCGGGCGGGCCGAACTCCTTCGGTCCGCCCGGCAGTTGTGCGTGCTCGCGCGCGCGGGGCTGTTGGCGTCGGCCCTCTTGAAGTGGACCCGTCACCTGTGTCACAACGTTGTCATCACGTTGTCCAGACCAATCGCTTCGACGAGCCTGCCCACGAATCCCCTCCAGGACCCTGTACGCCAGACCGGAAGGCACCCCGTGCACCGCACCCCCACAGCTGTGCTCACGGCCGCCGCCCTGCTCCTCCTCGCCGGCTGCGGGGGAGAGGCCGAGGCGCGTGACGAACGCCCGCCGACCGCCCCGCGCGGCCTCACCGTCCATGCGGGCAGCGCCACTTCGGTCCACGTCATGTGGAACAAGTCGACCGACGACACCGCCGTCGCCCGTTACGAGGTCTTCCGCGGCGGCAAGCTGGTCAAGACGCTGCCGGCCGCCACGTACATGATCGATATCACCGGCCTGACCCCGAAGCGGACGTACACCTTCACGGTCCGCGCCCTGGACGCCGCCGGCAATCGCTCACCCCACAGCACCGAGGCCTCCGTCACCATGCGCGCCCCGGCCCCGCAGGACGCCGAGCGGCCCACCGCACCGGCCAAGCTCGAGGGCGAGCCGTCGGGTGCGCGTGCGGCCACGCTCACGTGGGGCGCGGCGAAGGACAACGAGGCCGTCACCTCGTACGACATCTATCAGCGCGGATCGCGGATCCACAGCGTGGACGGCCGTACGACCACCGCCCTGGTGACAGGGCTGCGGCCCGGCACGGAGTACACCTTCACCGTCAAGGCCCGCGACGCGGCCGACAACTCCTCGCCCGACAGCGGCTCCGTCCGCCTGACGACCGCCCCCGGCAGTGGTGGCTCGGGGAACACCGCGCCCGACGGCTTCAAGGTCACGACGCGTGAGGACGACGACGCGTACTACCTGGACCTGTCCTGGGACGCGCCGAGGACCGGCGGTGATGTCGCCGAGTACGAGATCCATCTCAACGGCCGCCAGGCGACCACCCTGCAGTGGGGCGCGGCGGCGCCGGCCGGCCGGGCGAAGCACAGCTTCTTCATCACGCGCGAGGAGGGGCAGACGTATCGCGTGAAGCTCAGGGCGAAGCTGCCGGACGGCAATTGGGGGGCCTTCTCGGAGGAGCGGACGGTGACGACGGGGGGCTGAGCCCTTGGGGTGTGCGGTGGGGAGCCGGCCTGTGTGGTGGGGGAGTCAGCCCCGTGCGGTGCGGAGTCGGTCCGTGCGATGGGAGTCAGCCCGTGCTGTGGTGAGCCGGCCCGTGCGGTGGGGAGTCAGCCCGTGCTGTGGTGAGCCGGCCCGCGCTGTTAGGGAGTCGGCTCGCGCCGCGGGGAGTTAGCCTGTGCCGTCATGAGTGATCTGCGGATGATGCATGACGTCCCGGTGATGGTGTGGCCCGCCGAGGGCGCCCCGATCGCCACCGAACAGGACGCCCTCGACGTGATCGGCAACGCCGGCTACCAGGGCGCCCGTTGGGTCGCGGTCCCCGCCGGACGCTTCGCCTCCGACTTCTTCGTCCTGCGGACGCGTCTTGCGGGCGCGATCATCCAGAAGTTCGCCCAGTACGGGCTGGGGCTCGCCGTGGTCGGTGACATCTCGGCACACGTCGAGTCCGGCACGGCGCTGCGCGACTTCGTACGGGAATGCAACCGCGGAACGCAGACGTGGTTCCTCACTGACCTCGCCGAGCTCGAGGAGCGTCTGAAGTGACCGTCACGCTCTTCACCCTGGGCGGCACCATCGCGATGGCCGGCCGCCCGTCAGGCGGCGTGGTCCCGCGCCTGTCCGGCGCCGAACTGACCGCCGCAGTACCGGCGTTGGCGGACTTCGCCCTTGACGTCCGCGACGCCCACGCGGTCCCCAGCGCCAACCTCACCTTCGCCCAGCTGTACGAGGTGGTGGACGCGGCTTCGCGCGCGGTGAAGGCGGGCACGACGGGCGTGGTCGTCACCCAGGGCACGGACACCCTGGAGGAGACCGCGTATCTCCTCGACCTGATCTGGCCGCACCCGCAGCCCATCGTGCTGACCGGCGCGATGCGCAACCCGACCCTCGCGGGGGCGGACGGTCCGGCGAACCTCCTCGCGGCCGTACGGGTCGCGGCGGCCCCCGAGGCCAGGGACCTGGGCGCGCTGCTCGTCTTCAACGACGAGATCCACGCCCCGCGGTGGGCCCGCAAGACCCACGCCACCAGCACGGCGACCTTCTCGTCGCCGAACACCGGGCCGCTCGGCCACGTCATCGAGGGCCGCGTCCGCGTCCTGACCCGCCCGCCTCGCCTCCCGGCGCTGACACCGGCCGCCGGCGGGCCCCGGGTGGCCCTGCACACGGTCACCCTGGACGACGACGGCTCCCTCCTGCCCGGCCTCGCGGCCACCCACCAGGGCCTGGTCGTGGCGGCGTACGGAGTCGGTCACGTGCCGGCCGGACTCGCCCCCGCACTCGGCGAGTTGGCCACCCGCATCCCGGTCGTCCTGACGTCCCGCACGGGAGCGGGCTCGGTGCTCACGTCGACCTACGGTGCCCCGGGCTCGGAGACGGACCTGCTGAGCCGCGGACTGATCAACGGCGGCCTCCTTGACCCGTACAAGGCACGTGTTCTGCTGCGCGTACTGCTGTCGGCAGGGGCGACCCACGACGACATCACCCAGGAATTCACCCACCGCGCCTGACACTTGGGCCCGCGCGTGACACTTGGGCCCGCGGCTGTCACTTGGGCCCGCGGCTGGCCCCGACGACTGCGGTCAGCCCCGACGACCGCAGCCGGCCCCGACCACCGCAGCCAGTTCCGACCACCGCAGCCAGCTCTCACCACCGCTGCCTGCCCTGACCACCGTCAGTCCCGACGACCTTCAGCCCTGACCGCGGCCGGCCCGCCCCCCCCGGGGGGTCAGTCCTGTCCGCCTGCCCTCAGTCCTCCGCTACGGGACCCAGCGCCTCGACCTCGCCCGCGAACGCCGGATGTCCCACCGCCTCGCACGCGAGCCGCAGCTTCCGCCGGTGCGTGCCGTACCGCTGCGCGAACTGGATCCCGGGCTCCCCGTCGTTCTCCCAGGCCTGCACGATCACGGCATCGGACCGCTCCTGATCGACGGTGAAGTACCCGTCGTGCGCGAGCGCGTACCGCAGACAGTCCGCCCCGACCGCCCGCAACTGCTCCCGCGCGATCTCCGCCTCCCGCTCGAACGTATCCGCCCGGCACCGCTGCAGCTTCCGCCCGTCCGCGTACTCCATGAGCACAAAGGTCGTCAGCTGCTGTCCTTTGGTGGCCCGCAGCGACTCGACGGCATGGCCGATGGCGGCGAAGGCGAGAGCGAGCAGCTCTTCGGGGGCGTCATCGAGAGGAGACGTAGACATGGCCTCAGCAAATCACGCCCCGCGACCGCGACACAGCCGGCCGGAGCGGGGCGACCGTCGGACCAGATCTTCCCAGTGGGCCGGTGATCTCATAGGGTCCGGTCACTCGGGGCCGGGATGGGGGTGGGCATGGCGGTTCCAACAACCCGTGGTCGTGTCCGGCGAGTGATACGCGGCGTCGGCTCGTGCTTGCGGGAACTGCTGGCCGAGTTCGTCGGCGACGCAATGCTGTCGGTCCTCGCCTGCCTGACCGTGCTGGGGCTGGCCATGGCGTTCGCCTGGGGATGGAGTATCAGCCCGCTCCTGGCCGGTGGCACGGGAGCCGCCGTACTGCTCTTCCTCGCCTACGGCGGCTGGGAACTCCACCGCCCGATCAGACCGGGTCGCGCAACACGCCTGGCCACAGCGGCCACAGCCACATTCATCGCGGCAGCCGCCCTCGCCCTCTACGCGGCAGACTGCGCCTGCACCTGACCAGCACGCCGCTCCACTTCATGCCCAGGGGCATACACAGCCGCTTGACCACCGTCGCCACGGCCACCGGACTGACGGCCCCCACCGGCTACCCCGGCCCCCACCGGCTACCCCGGCCAGCACCCGGCCAGCACCCGGCCAGCACCCGGCCAGCATCCAGCCACCACTGAAGCCATCTCGCAATGGGCCGAGCGTCTCGTAGTCACCCCATTTGCTGGACTCGTCTGCGTCAGCCAGGAAGCCAGGGCGGGTTCGGGCACGATGACCAGCGGACGGCCGCCGGACTCGACCACAGCAGCGGCTTGTGCGCAGGGACATCGGATAGGCCGGGAAAGCTAACCGGCGATCACCTACGGGTGTAGGTCGGTGTGGTCGATCCATTCGATGGTGACGACGACGTCGTTGGCAGCGATGGCTTCGGTGGCTTCGAGCAGTGCCCATTCGCGGGCGGACTCGACCAGCTCTGGCCAAGGTGCCGTCCAGTCGAGTTCCCAGTCCGTCTTGGGGCCGGAGATCCAGCGCGTGCAGTCACCCTCGACCTTCCAGAACTGGCAGCAGAGGACGGCCTGTTCATGGTCAGCGAAGTCGTTCACGATCTCGCGGTAATAGACCGACGGCCACCCGGGCGCGTTGCCGACCATCGTGGTGCTCAGGCCAGCCGTGAACGAGGGCAGGACCGGATTGCGGGATCCGAGTTCGGTCAGAGCCCAGCGGATGCCACCCGGCTCGCTCCAATCCGGCGGCGTCGCCCGCTCCAGGCAGGCGCGGTACGCACGCCACAACGGCTCAACCGCTTCCCTGAGGCCCAAGTCCCCCAGCGCGAGCGCCGCCCACTCCCGAACTGTGCTGTTGTCGCTGGCCAACAGAGCGATCAGCGCAGGCCCGCAGCGTACGTCCCGGACCTCTTCGAAGACCTCGATGGCAGTCAGCTGACCGAAGGAGCCGAGGGATGGCAGGCCGTCAATGATGACTGGGATGGCGGAGCTTCCGATGTGGATCAGCTCGGCGCGGGCATCCATGGAGTCATCAGAGCTCCCATCCATCTGCCGGACGAGGGCTTCGATGCGGGATGCCATGCGGGGGTCCTCTCGGGCGGGCATGGGCTCAGTCTGCGTCGGGCGAGATGTCGCGGCGCCAGAAGGTCGGCAGCCACCAGCACAACAGCGAGCGATCCTCGGGCCATGGGGCTCGTTCCTCTGCTTCCCAGTCCTCGAAGGAATCGCGGGCCGGATCGATGGGGCGCCAGGCAGGATCGAGCGGTTCGTCCGCAGCTGGCGGACGCACATGAGGCAAGCCTTGCCGGTCGCAGGCACCGAAGTCCTGATAGTTGCGCTGGGCGTCGATGAGCGAGGTCTTGTTGGCTCCGCCGGCCACAGTCGGCCAGCGGAACTGAACGCCGTCGTCTTCCCAGAAGCAGACGGGACAGATCTCATAGGAACCGGGCATCTCGTCGAGTACGAGATGCCCGCAGCACGGACACGGAAATGGGCTGCTCATCGGCGCAGTGTGGACGATGACGCACCCGTCTCACCACTGGGTTTCCGAGCTGGCGCGGCCCCGGCCGTGCGTGAGCGGACGAGGAAGCTCGAACAGTTCGGGGTCATTGCCAGGGTGCTTCACTGAGGGCTGTCTGAAGGAAATGGGGCCCGGCCGTCGCTGTGAGAGGTGGGCGACCGGCTCCGTGAGGGATGAGCCGAGGGGCGGGAATGAGTGCTGTCGGAGTAGCCCGGTTGTCGGTCAGAAACACCGGGACGCAGCCACTGGAGTTGACCGTGGAGCCGTGGGCCGAGGTCCATCACATTCCGCCCGGCGAGACCGTCGCGGTGGTGACCCACGCGCCCACCACCGGGGGCGTATGGCCCGGCTCCAAAGCTGAGGGCGAGGCGTTCGGGGTCGACCATCACCCTGACTCGGTCTCCGTGTGGGCCAATGGAAACTGCTTCCACCTGACCGGCCAAGACGGCAACGCAATCGATGCCGCCGACTGGGACTGTCCGGCGCAACGCTCCACGCCCTGAGTGGGAACGGGCCCGATGATGCGCCGCTACAGTCGCGGCATGGGGCGGTGGGGGCTTGGCAGACGCGTACGCACGCTTCCATGCCGGTGGTGTGGCGAGCCGGTTGAGCAGCGAGGGCGGTGGCATCGGCGCCGGTATTGCAGCCGCGCGTGCCGCGGCAAGCAGGGCGTGGCGTCCGTGTGCGTCCGGATCCTCGACAACCTGTAGCCGAAGCGGCTCAGGCTGCGTAGGCGTTGAACTGCGGGGTGAGGTGGTCCTCCGTGTGGGACGCCTCGTCCTCGTGGGCCTTGAGCTGCCGGTCGTAGCTGGGCCTCACTCATCCCGGCGCGACAGCGACTCGACGCCGACATGGGCGGGTCCCTGAGTCCGGCAGCGGGCCAACACCTCGTGCAGGTCGGTGACTGGGCAGCTGGGGAAGGCCAACTGCGCTCGGAGACGCCTGTCTTGAACACACCAGCACGCCGTTGAGCAGCAATCTCCCCACTGCCAACCAGCCATTACCTGCCTATCGCAGCCCACTGTCGATCGCGGCCGTCAGGGAACCCTGGTCGTCGTCGCCGTCCATCGCCCAGACACCGATCCCGCCGAGGCCCTTGCTCTTCACGAATGCGGCCTTCTCTGCCATCACCTGGGCGTCGTCGAACGTCCAGAAGGTGCTGCCGTTGAACAGCCACGCAGCCTTGGCGGCGCTGTCCCAGTAGCGGGTGTAGCCGAGGTTGGTCAGGTTCTTGACGTTGCGGTAGTCGTCAGCCGCCGGCGTGGTGCCGGCCGTCGCGTCCTGGAACAGGCCATTGCCGGCCTTGGTGACGCCGGTCCATCCTCGGCTGAAGAAGGGGACGCCCAGCACCAGCTGGGCCGGGTCGACGCCACCGACGGCGAAGTTGTTGAGGTAGATGTCGCAGCTGCGTGCGGTTTCGGCCGGATCGGCGGAATTCAGGTAAAGCGCTGACTGGTGGTTGGTCTTCAACGGCGTTTCCCAGGCGCCGTGCAGGTCGTAGGCCATCACGACCGCCCAGTCCAGATAGTCGAAGATCTTGGGAAGCTCGTATCCCGGGTTGATACGGAAGGAGCTACCGGCGAGGGCCGCAGTGAGCAGGTAATACTTGCCGGTCTGCTGACCATGGGCGTCGAGTTGACGGCGGAACTCGGCCAGCAGCAGGGTGAAGTTCTGCTTGTCCTCCTTGCGGAAGACGGTGCCGTTCCCAGCCGATCCCGGGTACTCCCAGTCGAGGTCGATTCCATCGAAGACTCCGACCCCTGCACCGGTCCCGCCTTGTGGCAGGCCGTCTGCCTGGGGGAGGTTGCCCTTGATGTAGAGATCGATACAAGACCGGACGAACTTCTCCCGGGACTCCGGCGTGGAGGCCGCGTCGGAGAAGTTCCGGGACCGGGAGCCGCCGCCGATGGATATGGAGGTCCGCAGCCCGTACTTGGCCTTGAGCTTTTTGATCTGGTTGAAGTTGCCGGCCAGAGGTTGATTCGGTTGATCTGCCACACCGTCGACGCTGCGGGCCGCGTCGAAGGTCTTCTGATAGTCATGCCCGGCGTCGCCTGCGGCGAAATGGCATTCGCCGCTCGGCGAGATGTCGCCGAAGGCGTACTGAAGGTGAGTCAGCTTCGCGGCCGAGCCGTTTTGGTCGAGATTACGGATCTGGAAATCCTCACCGCTGAAATCCGTCGCCGCACGGGAGAAGTAGCCGACCTTGCGCAAGGACCCTGCGGCGTCGGCCGCTTGGGCGGGCACTATCAAGGTTGCGGTCATCGCCAGGACCGCGGCGAAAGCCAGGATCACGGGACGTGGACGACGGAGATTCATGTGGTGCAGGGCTCCTTCGGTCGGGCACTTGCCCTTACCCCGCGTCTGGACTCTCGGCCGGGCCTCGGCATCATACTGTTCGATTAATGCCGGCCTTGAAGAGCGGGGGCCCAGCGGTTAATCGGCCGGCTTCGACAACTTCCCGCGCAGCGGCTCCAGCCGACCCGGGGCGACCATGCACCCGCCCCGCGATCGCAGCAACCCCGCCCACCCGCAACACGGCCACAACTCAGAAACCTCCAGCACCGACGCATCAGTTGCACCGAGCTGGCCAGCGGACAACAGCTCTTGGCGGCATCGTTGGTTACTTGCCGTCATGATCTTGCAGGCCCTTGTAATGCGTAGGTCTCGAGTGGCCGCCCATATAACGAGTGAGGCCGCCACTCCAAGGGGGTGGCGGCCTCACTGCTGCTGACGCTATGTCAGGGAATCGGCCGGGCGGTGCACACACGGTGCACCAGAGAGCGGAAACCAAGCGGGAGCAACGAGCACTGCCGAGCAGTGTTTTCGCAGTTCAACGCACGTTTCCAGGAATCCTCCCAGGTCACCCGGACCTGATCTTTAGATGTCGAAGTACAGCTCGAACTCGTGCGGGTGCGGCCGCAGCTGGATCGGGGCGATCTCGTTCGTGCGCTTGTAGTCGATCCACGTCTCGATCAGGTCCGGCGTGAAGACGCCGCCGGCCAGCAGGTACTCGTGGTCCGCCTCGAGCGCGTCGAGGACCGCCGGGAGCGAGGTCGGGACCTGCGGGACGCCCGCGTGCTCCTCGGGGGCCAGCTCGTAGAGGTCCTTGTCGATCGGCTCGGCCGGCTCGATCTTGTTCTTGACGCCGTCGAGGCCCGCGAGCAGCAGGGCCGAGAAGGCCAGGTACGGGTTCGAGGACGGGTCAGGCGCGCGGAACTCGACGCGCTTGGCCTTCGGGTTCGAGCCCGTGATCGGGATACGCATGGCCGCCGAGCGGTTGCGCTGCGAGTAGACCAGGTTGACCGGGGCCTCGAAGCCGGGGACCAGGCGGTGGTACGAGTTCACCGTCGGGTTCGTGAAGGCGAGCAGCGACGGGGCGTGCTTGAGGATGCCGCCGATGTAGTAACGGGCGGTGTCCGACAGGCCCGCGTAACCGGCCTCGTCGTAGAACAGCGGCTGGCCACCGGTCCACAGGGACTGGTGGACGTGCATACCCGAACCGTTGTCACCGAAGATCGGCTTCGGCATGAAGGTCGCGGTCTTGTTGTTGCGCCAGGCGACGTTCTTCACGATGTACTTGAAGAGCATCAGGTCGTCGGCCGCGGCGAGCAGCGTGTTGAACTTGTAGTTGATCTCGGCCTGGCCGGCGGTGCCCACCTCGTGGTGCTGACGCTCGACCTGCAGGCCGGACCGCTCGAGCTCAAGGGAGATCTCGGCGCGCAGGTCGGCGAAGTGGTCGACCGGCGGGGCCGGGAAGTAGCCGCCCTTGTAACGGACCTTGTAGCCGCGGTTGTTCTCGACCGCGCCGGTGTTCCAGGCGCCCGCCTCGGAGTCGATCTCGTAGACCGACTTGTTGGCGGAGGTCTCGAAGCGCACCGAGTCGAAGATGTAGAACTCGGCCTCGGGGCCGAAGTACGCGGTGTCGGCGATACCGGTGGAGGCGAGGTAGGCCTCGGCCTTCTTCGCGACGTTGCGCGGGTCACGGGAGTACTGCTCGCCCGTGATCGGGTCGTGGATGAAGAAGTTGACGTTCAGCGTCTTGTCGCGGCGGAAGGGGTCGACCCGGGCGGTCGACAGGTCCGCGCGCAGCGCCATGTCGGACTCGTGGATCGCCTGGAAGCCGCGGATCGACGAACCGTCGAAGGCCAGCTCCTCGTCCGGGTCGAACACCGACGCCGGCACCGTGAAGTGCTGCATCACACCCGGCAGGTCGCAGAAGCGGACGTCGACGAACTTCACGTCCTCGTCTGCGATGAACTTCTTGGCGTCGTCGGCGTTCTGGAACATCCAGCTCCTCCTACTCCCGGTCCGGGGTGGAGCCGGGGCTGTCTCGCTGTCGGTGCGGCCAGTGCGGTGGCACACGCTGGACCCGACCATAAGGACGGGGGATTTCTCAAGCATGACCCATTTGTTTCGCCCAAGTTAACCGGCCCGGAGGTGACGGCCGTCTCACCGGCCGCCCGCGCCACGGCAGAAGGCACCCGCCCGGTCCCGTACGAAACGGGGCGCAGTACCGTGGACCCGTGGACAACAGGCAAGCAATCGGATCGTGGCTGTCCGGACCGCGGCAGACCGCCGAGGACATGGGCGTCGAGTTCGGATACCGCGGCGAGCAGTTGGGGCTGCCCGAGCACGGCCCGGGTTCGATCGCGCGCCCCGGCCGCAGGATCGCCGCCCTCGTCATCGACTGGGCCCTGTGCATGGTGATCGCATACGGCCTGCTCGCGCAGGGTGACACCCAGGCCGCCGGCAACTGGGCCGTGCTCGTCCTCCTGGTGATGAGCGTCCTCACCGTGGGAACCGTCGGTTCCACTCCGGGCAAGCGCATCCTCGGCCTCCGGGTCGTCGCCGAGGGCGGTCAGCGCCTCGGCATCGGCCGCGTGGTCGTCCGCAGCATCCTGCTCTGCCTCGCGATCCCGGCCCTCATCTGGGACCGCGACGGCCGCGGCCTGCACGACCGCCTCTCCCGCGCCGTGCAGGTCAGGATCTGAGCGCGCCGTGCAGGTCAGGATCTGAGCAGCCGCCCGTCGGGGATCAGGATCTGATCCCCGCGTCGCTGGTCACGGCCAGATCCCACCTCGCGGACGTAAGCCAGATCGATCCCGCAGCGCACACGTAAGCCAGACCCCACATCGCAGACGTAAGAACGGGGCGCCCGGAAAGTCCGGGCGCCCCGTTCACGTATACGAGGGAGAATCAGCGGCCGTTCTGGCCACCGCGCGGCATCCGCATGCCCTTCGGCATCGGACCCTTCGGGATCGGCATGTTCTTCATCAGGTCGCCCATCGCGCGCAGCCGGTCGTTGGTCGTGGTGACCTGCGGACCGGACAGGACGCGGGGGAGCTTGAGCATCGTGGTGCGCAGCTTCTTGAGCGGGACCTCGCCCTCGCCGTTGCCCACGATGAAGTCATGCACCGGGACGTCCGACACGACGCGCGCCATCTTCTTCTTCTCGGCGGCGAGCAGGGACTTGACCCGGTTCGGGTTGCCCTCGGCGATCAGTACGATGCCGGCCTTGCCCACGGCCCGGTGGACCACGTCCTGACTGCGGTTCATCGCGACCGCGGGAGTCGTCGACCAGCCGCGGCCCACATTGTCCAGAACGGCGGCAGCCGCACCGGGCTGGCCCTCCATCTGTCCGAATGCGGCCCGCTCGGCCCGGCGCCCGAAGACGATCGCCATCGCAAGGAAGGCGAGCACGAAGCCCAGGATGCCGAGATAGACCGGGTGTCCGATCAGGAAGCCGATACCGAGGAAGACACCGAAGGTGACGATTCCCACTGCGGCAATGATCAGACCGATCTTCGAATCGGCCCGTCGGGTCATTTTGTAAGTGAGAGCGATCTGCTTGAGTCGCCCCGGGTTCGCAGCGCTCGCTGCGTCGTCCTTCCTCGCCATGCTGGGAAGTTTACGTGTCCTTCGTTGGGACTACGACGTGCGGGCTGCGACAGCCGCTTCCAGGACCTGCTGAGCCTCCACGCGGTCCTTGGCGCGGCGCCGGTCCTCGAGCACGGATGTCCAGGCGTTGCGGCGTGCGGTGCGCTGTCCGCTGCCGAGCAGCAGCGTCTCCATGACGCGCAGGGCGTCGGTCACGGACGGGATGGCGGTGGCGCGTACGGGCGCGGCCTGCATGTCGGTGGTCCCCCTCGGATCAGGTGCGGCAGTGGGCTTCACGTGGCGTAAGCCCAGGCTCACTGATTGGTGTTACCAGTGCGTGACCGGCCGGTCAAACACCAATGAAGCCTGGATGTGGCTGGTCAAAAACCTGACGCGGCCCGTACGGAGCCCCTGCCTGCGGGGATCGTACGGGCCGCGTCTTCACGCCATTACGCGCGAGTAGGGCCTTGTGCGCGAAATCACAAGCTCCCGGAGTGCGGAAGGGTCTCAGACGGCTTGCGGCTCAGACGGCCTGCGAGGCGATGAACGAGCCCCGCTTCTCGATGGCCATCTGGTGCAGCCGTCCGGCGCGATACGAGGAGCGCACCAGCGGACCCGACATGACACCGGCGAAGCCGATCTCCTCGGCCTCCTCCTTGAGCTCCACGAACTCGTGCGGCTTCACCCAGCGCTCGACGGGGTGGTGGCGCACCGACGGGCGCAGGTACTGCGTAATCGTGATCAGGTCGCAACCCGCGTCGTGCAGCTGCTGCAGCGCCTCGCTGACCTCTTCGCGGGTCTCGCCCATGCCGAGGATCAGGTTGGACTTGGTGACCAGGCCGAAGTCGCGGGCCGCGGTGATGACACCGAGGGAGCGCTCGTAACGGAAGCCGGGGCGGATCCGCTTGAAGATCCGCGGCACGGTCTCGACGTTGTGCGCGAAGACCTCGGGTCGTGACTCGAAGACCTCCTGAAGGAGCTCGGGCACCGCGTTGAAGTCGGGGGCGAGCAGCTCGACCTTGGTGCGGCCGTCGGCGCGCTCGGCGGTCTGCTGGTGGATCTGGCGCACCGTCTCGGCGTACAGCCAGGCGCCGCCGTCCTCCAGGTCGTCGCGGGCGACGCCGGTGATGGTGGCGTAGTTCAGGTCCATGGTGACCACGGACTCGCCGACGCGGCGGGGCTCGTCGCGGTCGAGCGCCTCGGGCTTGCCGGTGTCGATCTGGCAGAAGTCGCAGCGCCGCGTGCACTGGTCACCGCCGATGAGGAACGTGGCCTCGCGGTCCTCCCAGCACTCGTAGATGTTGGGACAGCCCGCCTCCTGGCACACGGTGTGCAGGCCCTCGCCCTTCACGAGGTTCTGCATCTTCGTGTACTCGGGGCCCATTTTCGCCCGGGTCTTGATCCACTCGGGCTTGCGCTCGATGGGGGTCTGGGAGTTCCGGACCTCCAGGCGCAGCATCTTGCGTCCGTCGGGTGCGACAGCGGACACGTCGGGCTCCCTACAGCTTCGATTCTTCGGCGTACACCAGGGTACGCCCGTTGTTTATGCGGCCTTGCGTCGAGGGCAACCTCAGGCTGCCCGCCCGCATTCCCCGTACGGCGTACGGAGCCGTCGGGCCCGCGGTCAGGCGGCCGGCTCGACCTCGCGCGGCTTCAGGTCCGCGTCCCCGAGGATCGCCTGCAGGTGCTTCTCGGCGATCGGGAGCACGTCTTCGATGGTGACCTCGCGGCCGAGTTCGTAACTGAGGGAGGTGACGCCCGCGTCGCGGATCCCACAGGGGATGATCTTGTCGAAGTTCGAGGTGTCCGGGTTCACGTTCAGGGCGAAGCCGTGCATGGTGACGCCCTTGGCGACGCGGATGCCCATGGCGCAGATCTTGCGGTCCTCCGCGCGCTGGCCGGCGTTGGACGGCGCGTACTCCGGGCCGTTCAGGCGCGGGTCGAACTCGGGGTCGGTGGAACGCGGGTCGAAGTCGAGCGTGAGGCCACCGAACCTCGGGCGGTCCTCGACCGGGTCGCCGAGCACCCAGACCCCGGCCCGGCCCTCGACGCGCGAGGTCGTGATGCCGAACTCGGCGCAGACCGCGATCATCGCGTCCTCGAGGCGCCGCAGATGCGCGATGACGTCGACCGGACGCGGCAGCTTCTGGATCGGGTAGCCGACCAGCTGGCCCGGCCCGTGCCACGTGATCTTCCCGCCGCGGTCGACGTCGATGACCGGGGTGCCGTCGAGGGGGCGCTCCTCGGGAGCGGTGCGGCGCCCTGCCGTATAGACGGGCGGGTGCTCGAGCAGCAGACAGGTGTCGGGGATCTCGTCCTCGAACCTGGCGGCGTGCACACGGCGCTGCTCGTCCCAGGCGACCTGGTAATCGACCATGTCGGCGCCGAATCCCATCCGGACGAACCGGAACTCGCTCACGTGGGTGCCTCCCTGTTTCTGCGGGCGGTTTCGCGTCCGCGGTCTTACGTTTCGCGTGGCCGGCGTCTTCGACGCTCGCGTGGCCGGCGTCGACTTGCCTGCACGCTGCACGTGTCCACCCCGCCAGCAACTCTACGACTCCTCTGCGCGCGGGCGCCGGGGGCGGTTGTGCGGACGTCGCCGCTCGGGCGGCCGCGCCCACGGAAAGCGGTCCCTCACACGATCGGATGAATGGTTCGGGATCCCACCGACACCCCCCGCCACGCCCGCTACATTCGCGCCGTCCGGCGGCTGGACCCCAGCGCACACCGAGACCGCATACGGCATACAACCGCTCCGCGGACGAAGTTGAGCCCACACCGACACCCGAACCCGCCGCCAGGACCCGATCGGCAGGAGACCGCAGAGCTGATGACGGAACGACCTCCGCAGCGCACCCCCAACCGCCAGCTCGCCGCGCTCATCGCAGAGGCAGGGTTCTCCAACGCCGGTCTGGCCCGCAGGGTCGACCAGCTGGGCCTGGAGCACGGCCTCGATCTGCGCTACGACAAGACCTCCGTGACCCGCTGGCTGCGCGGACAGCAGCCGCGCGGGACCACGCCCGCGTTGATCGCCGAGGTGTTCACGCGCCGCCTCGGCCGCCGCCTCACCGCACAGGACCTGGGCCTCGACGCCTGCGCGCCCGTCTATGCCGGCCTGGAGTTCGCCGCGACGCCCGAGGAAGCCGTCGACATCGTCAGCGGTCTGTGGCGCAAGGACTCCGGCAGCCATACCGAGCTGCGGAAGATCGCGTTCACCCCGGCCGGGCTCGTGGTGCCCAGCCGTGACTGGCTGATCGGCCGGGCCGACGAGCGCGTGGGCAGGGGAGAGGCGCAGGCACGGGTGCCCGCACAGGGCAGGCCCGGCGTTCCGCGGCAGCGGCAGCAGACCGAGCGCGGCCCCGGCCAGAAGGTGACCGGCGGCGATATCGCGGCCTTACGCTCCGTCGGCGAACTCTTCCGTGCCCTCGACCACGCCTACGGCGGCGGCCATGCCCGCCAGGCCCTGGTGCGGTACCTGGAGCATGAGGCGGAGCCCATGCTGCGCGGCACGTACAGCGAGACCGCGGGCCGGCGCCTGTTCGCCGCCGCGGCCGATCTGACCCGGCTCGCCGGCTGGACCTCGTACGACATCGCGGCCCATGGCCTCGCGCAGCGCTACTTCGTGCAGGCGCTGCGGCTCTCGCAGGCGGCGGGCGACCGTGCGTACGGCTCGTACGTCCTGGTGACGATGAGCCGGCAGGCCGTGTATCTCGGGCACGGGCGTGAGGCGGTGCAGCTGGCGCGCGTCGCCCAGCAGGGCATCGGGTCCTCTGCGCCGCCCGTCGTGCAGGCGCTGTTGCACTCGGTCGAGGCGCGGGGGCATGGGGTGCTGGGGGATGTGCGGGCGTGTACCGCCTCGCTCGTGCGGGCGGAGCGGGCGCTTGACGGGGCGCGGCCCGGGGACGAAGTCCCGTACTGGGCGCGGTTCTTCGACGAGGCGCAGTTGGCGGACGAGTTCGGGCACTGTCACCGGGATCTGCAGCAGTTCCGTGCCTCGGCGCAGAATGCGGAGCGGTCGCTGCAGTTGCGTGCTCCTGGGTTCGCGCGGTCGCGGCTGTTCTGCCGGGTTGTGCTCGCCACGGCGCGGCTGGGGCTCGGGGAGCTGGACCAGGCCTGTGCGTTGGGGGCGGAGGCGGCGCAGCAGGCCTCGGAGATGCGGTCGGCGCGGGCGGTCGAGTACGTACGTGACTTCGAGCGTCGACTGGAGCCTTACCGTGACGCGACTCCGGTGCGGGGGTATCGGGACCGGGTGGCGGCGCTGGGGTAGCCGCTGCCACGGGGGTTCCGCCACGGGGGTTCCGCCACGGGGGCTCCGCCCCCGGGCCCCCGCTGGTGGCTTGCGCCCCCAGGCCCCCTGGGGCGGGGTGCTGCTTCGTGGGCGGCTGTCGGCTGGGGCGTCTCGGGTGCTGCTTCGTGGGCGGATGTTGGCCAGGTGCGTTCTGCGCCTTGGCTTGGTTGTGGGGGCCGCTTCGGGGGCGGCTTTCTGTTGGTGCGTTCTACGCGTGCGGTTTCGTGTACGGCTTTCGCCGGTTCATTTGCGCGTGCGGTCTCGTGTGCGGCCTTCTGCCGGTGCGTTGTGCGCCTCCTGTTTCGTCGTGGGTCGGGGCCGGGGTGGGGTGCTTGCTCATTCGGGCAATGGCACCGTTCCCG
>NZ_JAEIMH010000046.1:0-17144 GCF_016464295.1 Streptomyces sp. N35
ACCCGATGCGTCGCCTCGGCTTCGAGCAGCGCCTTGCGGACTTCGCCGTGGTAGCGCGGGTCCGTCTCCCCCCGCCGCAGCGCCTGCTCCACCAGCACATCGATCGCCAGCCCGTTCTCGGCATGCATCATGATCATGCCGCCGTTCGACGACGCCCGCTGCATCGCCCGCAGGATCTGCCCGTCGTCGCTGAAGAACACCCCCGGATAGGCAGTGAACAGTTTAAAGCTGGACAATCCTTCTTCTACGAGAAGATCCATCTCCTTGAGGGTCCGGTCGTTCACGTCCGACAGGATCATGTGGAACCCGTAGTCGATCGCGCAGTTGCCGTCCGCCTTCGCGTACCACGCGTCCAACCCGGCCCGCAGCGACTGGCCCTTGGTCTGCACGGCGAAGTCCACGATCGTGGTCGTGCCGCCCCACGCCGCCGCCTTCGTCCCCGTCTCGAAGGTGTCCGACGCGAACGTCCCGCCGAACGGGAGCTCCATATGCGTGTGCACGTCGACCCCGCCCGGGATCACGTACTTGTTCGTCGCGTCCAGCACCCGGTCCGCCGTCGCCGACCAATCCCGCGTGCCGGCAGCCGCGACCGCCGCGATCCGACCGTCCTCGATCAGCACATCCGCATGGATCTCATCAGCAGCCGTGATCACAAGACCGCCGGTGATCAGTTTGCGGGTCATCCTTCGCACCTCCCTGAACCGGACCCCATACGGACCCGGTGTGCTTGTGGGGTCTCTCAGTTGATGTGCACTACTACCTCAGTCACGGCCCCGAACCATCCGCCACCGCCCCCGCAGCGCCGCTGAAGCCGCAGGTCAACCGGCCTATTCAGCAAGACGATTCGCGGGTACTTCAGCGAGCAAAACCCTTGAAGCTGGTCAGGCCTTCGGCGACCAGCCAGTCCATCTCCTTCAGGGACCGCTCGTTGACGTCCGACATGATCATGTGGAAGCCGTAGTCGATCGCGCACTGACCGTCCGCTTTCGCGTGCCAGGCGTCCAGGCCCTCGCGCAGCGAACGGCCCACCGTCTGGACCGCGAAGTCGATGATCGTGGTGGTGCCGCCCCACGCGGCCGCCCGCGTCCCCGTCTCGAAGGTGTCCGAGGCGAACGTGCCGCCGAACGGCAACTCCATGTGCGTATGGGCGTCCACGCCCCCCGGGATCACATACCTGCCGGTCGCGTCGATCGTCCGCTCCGCAGTCCAGGTCTGCGTACCCGGCACGGCGAGCGCCGCGATGCGCCCGCCCTCGATCAGGACATCCGCATGGATCTCCTCGGCGGCCGTGATGACGAGCCCACCTGTGACCTGTGTACGAGTCATGTGTCAGAACTCCCCTTCGATTCGAGTGCCGCGCCCTCGCTTCTCGGGATGCGGCAACCGGTGTCCCGCCGACCGCCCTGTCGCCCAGTCGCTGATCCCCCTGACCTTCTCTCCCCGATGCGCCCCTGCCAAGAGGGCCCGCCGACCGACGGCACAAGCGGCCCGCACCCGGCGTCGGGGCGTCCCGTGCGCGATCGCCGGGCCACCGGTTTTCGATCCACCCCCACCAACGCTGATTCGCGCGACGCGTCCACCCGGCCCGTGCCACACCGCTACGGTGGGCGGGTAACGCGCAGTCAGGAAGCGGCTGTACCCGGTACTTCGCATCCGCTTCAGGAGTCGAGCTGTGTCCCTGCCCAGCTATCCGCTCGCCGGCCGCCGCGTGATCAAGGTGTACGACGTGATCGACATCGGCAACACGGCACGCGTCGAAGGCGACCTCTTCCCCCTCATCCGCGACTGCTCCGCCCAGGGTGTGGTGATCGACCTGCACGCACCGCTGCTCACCTCCACCGGCATCGATCTGCTCCTGGCGGCCCGGGACCTCGCGATACGGCACGGTCTGGCCTGGAGCGTGGTGGCCCGCCGGCCGGCCCCGCACCGGGTGACCGCCATCACCGGCACCACGTACGCACTGGGGCTGTGCGCGGATCTGAAGGAAGCACTGCGCATCGCCACACCGCCCAGCGGAAGGTGATGACCCTCAGACTGTTCCTGGCGGCCGGAGTTCGGCGAGATCCCGGACCACGGTGTGCGCGCCGTGTGCCCGCAAGCCGGCCGCCCGGCCGCCCCGGTCCACCCCGACGACATAGCCGAAGCCCCCGGCCCGTCCCGCTTCCACACCGGCGAGCGCGTCCTCGAAGACCGCTCCCGACCCGGGCTGCGCACCCAGTTCGCGCGCTGCCTCCAGGAAGGTGTCGGGGTGCGGCTTTCCGGCCAGGGCACGCTCGCGCGCCACCGCTGCGTCGATCCGTACGTCGAAGCGGTCCGCGAGGCCTACGGACCGCAGGACCTGCGCGCAGTTGGCGCTGGCGGAGACGATGGCGGTGCGCAGACCGGCCCGGCGGACGGCGTCCAGGTAGTGGACGGTTCCTTCGTAGGTCTCGACGCCGCCCTGCTCGATCTTCTTCAGCAGGACGGCGTTCTTGGCGTTCCCCAGACCGTGCACACTCTCCCGGTCGGGCGGGTCGTCCGGCGCGCCTTCGGGGAGCTCTATGCCGCGCGACGCGAGAAAGGTGCGTACGCCGTCGGCCCGCGGCCGTCCATCCACGTACTCCTCGTAGTCGGCCACCGGGTCGAAGGGGCGGAACGCCTCACCCGGGCGCCGTCGCAGGAACTCGTCGAAGGTCTCCTTCCAAGCGGCGTTGTGCACCACGGCGGTCCGGGTGACGACGCCGTCGAGATCGAACAGGCAGACACGGATGTACGCGGGCAGACCCAGTTCCGTCATGGGAACCGACTCCCCACCCGCGCCCGGGCCATGCCCCGCGGCGGCTACACCGCTCGCAGGGCACCTTCGAGAAGGGCGGCGCCCTCCTCCGCCTCCGCGACCGTCAGGGAGAGCGGCGGTGCGATCCGCAGCACGCTCGTGCTGTGGCCGCCGCCCTTGCCGATCAGGAGTCCGCCGGCCCGGGCCGCCTCGAGGACCGCAGTCGCCCGCTCGGGCGAGGGCCGGTCCGTGCCCGGTTCGCACAGTTCGATGCCGAGCATCAGACCGCGCCCGCGCACCTCCCGTACGCACGCGACCCCGGCGCACGCCGCCCGCAGCCGCTCCAGGAGCAGACCGCCGACGCGACGGGCGTTGCCCTGCAGATCGTGTTCCAGGAGGTACGTGAGGTTCGCGAGGCCCGCGGCCATCGTCACCGGGGAGCCGCCGAAGGTGGAGATGGAGTTGGCGTCGAGGCAGTTCATGACCTCGGCGCGGGCGACGACACCGCCGATGGACATACCGTTGCCGATGCCCTTGGCGAACGTGAGCATGTCGGGCGGCCCGGAGGCGGCGTGCGCCTGCCAGCCCCAGAAGTGGTCGCCGGTGCGGCCCCAGCCCGTCTGCACCTCGTCCGAGATCCACAACACCCCGCGGGCGGACAGGACTTCACGGAACGCGGCGTACAGGCCGTCGGGCGGGGAGGTGAAGCCGCCGACGCCCTGGACCGGCTCGGCGATCAGCGCGGCCGGGGGGCGGCCGTGACCGAGGAGGTCCTCCAGGTCCGCCACGCACGCGGCCACGAACTCCGCGTCGTCGAGGTGCGCGTACGGGCCGCGGGTGCGCACTCCCCCGTGCACGTACAGCGTCTGCAGCGGGGTGAGCGAGGTCGGTGACCACGCGCGGTTGCCCGTGATGCCGACCGCCGAGAACGAGCGCCCGTGGTAGCTGTTGCGCATCGCGAGGATCGCGTTCGAGTTGCGGTACAACGACGCGAGCAGCAGGGCCGTGTCATTGGCCTCCGTGCCCGACGTGGTGAAGAAGACCCGCGCGTCGGGGATACCGCTCAATGCCGCGACCCGTTCGGCGAGTTCGACCATCGGGCGGTCGAGGTAGAGCGTCGAGGAGTGGATGATGCGGCCGGCCTGTTCGGCGACCGCCTTGGTGACCTCGGGCAGGGCGTGGGCGGTCATCGTGGTGAGGATGCCGCCGAAGAAGTCCAGGTACTTGGTGCCGTCCGCACCCCACACATGGCGGCCTTCGCCGTGCGTCAGCTCGATCGGCTCGTCGTAGTAGAGGGCGAGCCAGTCGGGCAGCACCCGACGGTGGCGGTCGTGCAGCTCGGATGAGGACCCGGCGGGTGTGGGGGTCACGGCTGCACCAGCCCTTCGTACGCGTCGGGACGGCGGTCGCGGTAGAACGCCCACTGCGTGCGCACTTCCTCGATCAGGCCGAAGTCCAGGTCCCGTACGACCAGTTCCTCCGTCTTGTCGCTCGCCTTCTCGCCGACGAACTGCCCGCGCGGGTCGACGAAGTACGAGGTCCCGTAGAAGTCGTTGTCGCCGTACTCCTCCTGGCCGACCCGGTTGATCGCCGCGATGAAGTACTCGTTGGCGACCGCGGCCGCGGGCTGCTCCAGTTGCCACAGATACGCGGAAAGCCCGCGCGAGGTCGCCGAGGGGTTGTAGACCAGCTGGGCGCCGTTGAGGCCGAGTTGGCGCCATCCCTCGGGGAAGTGCCGGTCGTAGCAGATGTAGACGCCGACCTTGCCGACCGCGGTGTCGAAGACGGGCCAGCCCAGGTTCCCCGGCTTGAAGTAGTACTTCTCCCAGAAGCCCTTCACCTGCGGGATGTGGTGCTTGCGGTACTTGCCGAGATACGTGCCGTCCGCGTCGATCACGGCCGCGGTGTTGAAGTAGAAGCCGGCCTGCTCGACCTCGAAGACGGGGACGACGATCACCATCCCGGTCTCGCGCGCGAGCTCCTGCATGCGGCGCACGGTCGGCCCGTCCGGCACCGGCTCAGCCCAGCGGTAGTGCTCGGCCTCCTGCACCTGGCAGAAGTACGGGGCGTTGAACACCTCCTGGAAGCCGATCACCTGCGCACCCTGGCGCGCGGCCTCCCTGGCGTGCTCCTCATGCTTGGCGATCATGGATTCGGTGTCGCCTGTCCAGGTCGCCTGGACCAGTGCGGCGCGTACGACGGTGGCCATGAGCTGCTCCTTCGACGAGACGCTCGCTGTCGACCCCGATGAGCTCTACGCCCGTAGACGAGGGCCGTGGAGCCATGAAGGTACGACCACCGAAGGTGCGGGGCAAGACCGCCTGCGGCAAGCCCACGGCACTGATCGCGAATTCCTACTCGTACGGGTGAGCAGCGCCCGCGACAGAAGGGAATTCGGAACTACTCGCCTAGGCCCTGTACCCCGCCACCCGCAGCGCATGGGACAGATCGCGCCGACAGTTGCCCGAGACCGTCTCGGCCGCCTTGAGCAGCGGCGGGATCAGCCGGTCGGGGTCGGCGGCGACGATCCGGGCGGCCTCTTCGGGCGTACGGACCCGCAGGAACGCCTCGAGCAGCACCTCGGCCTGCACGCGGCGCCCTGCGTCCGCCATGACGAGCGCGGCCTCGCCGATCTCGGACGCGGGCCGCCCCACGCCCTGGCGGAGCAGCCGGCCCGAGTCGTCGGACCGGCCCGCCGCGGCCAGCGCGGCGGCGACCGCGACGAGGTCGGGGGGTGGCAGCGAGGCCGCTTCCCACAGCAGCGTCGCCCAGTCGGCGGCGAGCCCGGCGCGGTACAACTCCTCGGCCAGCAACGGCAGTTGCCCGGGCGGCCGGCGCGCAGCCTCACACAGCAGCGCATGCGCCTCGCCGGTACGCCCCGCGCTGCGCAGCGCGATCAGCTGGGCGACGGTGGCCGTGGTGGAGCGGGCCTCGGGTCCCGGCGCGGTACCGGGCGGCTGGCTCGGCTCGGGGACCTGGGCGTACCGCGCACCCCGCGGTGCGGACGGCGCGGCGGCCGGCGGCATCACGGAGGCATCGTCCCCGCCGGGCGCGTACCGGGCACCCCTGCGGGCGAACCGGCGGGCAGCGGCGGCCTCTTGGGCCACGTCACCGGCGGGCGCCCCCGCCCCTTGCCGCGGCGCGAAGAAGGGGTCCGCCTCCGGCGGCACGACACGGGGTTCGGGCCGCGGCCGCCCCGCCACCTGCTGCAGCCGTATCCGCAGCTCCGCCGCCCGCGCCGTGGCCCGCTCGTGGTCGTCCTGGGCCCAGGCGAGGTCGAGCCGGAGCCGCTCGGCGTCGAAGGGGGAGGCGGACTGCAGCAACTCCGCCAGTTCCGCCTGCCGTTCGGCCGCGTAGTGCTGCTCCTTGAGCATCTGGTCAAGACGCTCGCCGAGCCGCTCCCGGGCACCCGGCCGGGTGTCCACGTGGCGCAGAAGGCGCTGGTGGAGGGCGCGGGCGTGGGCCAGTTCCTGAGTGGCCGCATCGCGCCCGTAGACCGCCGCGAGGTCGTTGAGCAGCGCCTCGACCACATCCCACGGCGGCGCCTCGCGGCCCTGCAGACAGGCTCGCATGCCGTCCGGATCGCGGCGCAGGAACACCCCGCACCAGCCGCCGTCCTGGTCGATCCGCCCGACCAGCCCTCTCAGATAGTCCGCGAACTCCCGCGCAGGGTCCGCGTGTTGCCCCGCCGCCATGTCTCCCCCACCTGCGAGCCTGCTCCTGAGCCCCCGTCTGCGCCCCGACGCCCGGCAGGCTCTGACTGGACCGTTCCGGTCCGCGTGTGCGGCAGCATTCCACACCCGGCGTGTTACGGGGCGGCTACGCCCGGTTTTCGTAGGGACACATGAGAGAACGCGCGCGGGTGCGTGCGCCACGCGGGTCAGACCTGTGTCACCCGCACGGCGATCCCGCTGTGCGGCCGCTTCCCGAGCCGCGCGATCATCGCCGGGTAGTCGACCATCCAGTACTGCCACTTGTACTTGCGCGAAAGCAGCCGCCGCACCTTCGGCATCTCGCTCTCCTCGAGCAGGGTCGCCGTCCCTTCGGCGCTCACCGCTCCCTCGGCGACCCGTCCGCGCACATCGCACGCGGTGACGACGACCCGCTTGTCGTTACGGAGCCGCTTCACCTTCCACGTGTCGGTCTTGGTCCACACGTACAGGAGCGTGCCGTCACTGACGACCCAGACCGGCGTGGAGACGGGAGTGCCGTTCTTGCGGTACGTGGTGAGCGAGATGTAGCGGGAACGGCCGAGGGCCTCAAGGGCGTCGCTGGTCATGACAGGCGACCCTATCCGTACAGGTGGCGAGGCGGGCGCCGTGCGTGAGCGTCTCCCAGGCCACGAAGAGATCGTCGGTCCCGGCCGGCCGCATCGAGGCCGCCAGCTTCTCCCCGTACGGCATCGAAAGCCCGAGCCGTCCCCGCAGATGGTGCAGCGCCACCTCCAGATCGGGCCCCATGGTGAGCTGCGGCCTGCCTCCGCACAGCGCCTTCGGCACGGGCTCGCCGAGCGAAAAGCGGGCGTGCAACTCGACGGTGGCGCGCAGCCGTTCCCGTACCTCGCCGTAGAGGTCCACGCCTTGGTGGTGGGCGGTCTCGGCGGCGTGCGCGGTCGCGGCCAGCGCGTAGCCGACGTGCTGGAAGTTGCGGCAGGACTCCTGCGCGAGCCCGTCCACAAAGGTGCGCTGCCCGAACCAGAACTGCCGGATCTCCTCGGGTGTGTCCGCCTTCCCGCCGGGTGGCGCGAGGGGTACCGGGCCGTCGCCGCGCAGATAGAAGTACGCGGGGACGCGGGCCCTGAAGCGGCGTACGGCCTCGTCGAAGACCCGGCGTTCGTCGAGGAAGACACCGATGGCCATCGTGGCGTCGATCATCGTCAGATCCCAGTTGCCGTTGTAGTCGGCGACCTCCTCGGCGTATTCACCGAGATAGGCGTGGCGCAGCATCCGTCCGAAGCGGAAGGCGTCCGCCGCGGGCCAGCCCTCGTAGGTGTGCCGCATCAGTTCGGCGGCCCGCGCCCAGGTCGAGCCCGACCAGGCGGCCTGGAGCGCGGAGTTGCCCTCCGTATGGTCGGTCATCACCTTCGACCAGGCGTCCATGATGCGCACGGCTCGGCGGGCGTGGGCGGGGTCGCGGGTGACGGTGTAGAGCAGCGCCTGGGTGTACGCGGCGATCGCGTCCTCGCGTTCGGCGGTGCAGGCGGGCGGGTTCTTGTACGGCGGACAGGCGACGGTCTTGTACGGGTGCGGCCGGTAGTCGTCGGCCGAGTAACGGCTCTCCTTCATCCGGCGGTACGCGGACGCCTGAGGTTCCCTGCCCTCCTCGACGTTCCGCCGCAGGGTGTCGATCTGGTCGAGGTCGAGCAGCACACCCGGATGCTGGAACCCGGAGCGGATGTCGGCGGGCGGCGGAGGCGGCGGTGCGGCGGCCGGCAGACCCGCGACCAGTACGGCCAGGGCGATCAGGAGCTTCATTTCACGGGCTCCCCACCGTGCGTCAGCGTCTCCCACGCCACGAACAAGTTGTCCGTGCCGGCCGGCCGCATCTCACCGGCCAGGCGCCGCGCGTGCGGCAGCCGCAGACCGAGACGGTTCTGCAGATGGTTCAGGGCGACCTCGGCATCGGGACCCATGGTGAGCGTGAGCCGTCCGCCGCACAGCCACTCGGGACCTGCCTCCACCTCGCCGACCTGGTACTGGGCGTGCAACTCCAGGGCGGCGCCCAGCCGTTCGGCCACGTCCTTGTACAGGTCGACGCCCTGCACACGGGCCGTCTCGGCGACATGCGCGGTGGCGGCGATCGCGTAGCCGACATGCTCGAAGTTGCGGCAGGTCTCCTGCGCCAGACCGTCCACGAACTTCTCCTGTCCGAACCAGTAGCGCGTCAACTCCTCACGGCTGTCCACCAGTCCGCCCGGCGGGCTCTTGGGGCGCGGTCCGTCGGAGCGCAGATAGAAGTACGCCGGGACCCGCTGCCGTACCCGGGCGACGGCCCGTTCGAACACGGCGCGGTCGTCGAGGAAGACCCCGATGCTCGCGGCAGCGTCGGCCATGACCAGGTCCCAGTTGCCGTTGCGGCCGAGCGAACCGCCCGCGACCTGGGGCAGATAGACCTCGCGCAGCATCCGGTCGAAGCGCGCCACGTTCTCGTCCGGCCAGCCCTTGTGGACGTACCGCATGATCTCCCCGGCCCGCGCCCACACCGACCCCGCCCAGGCGGCCTGCAGTCCGGAGTTGCCCGCGCTGTGGCCGCGCAGCGTCCCCGACCAGAGGTCCATGATCTCAAGTGCCTTGCGGGCATGGGCTTTTTCCCGCGTGACGGCCCACATCAGGGCATGGGTGTACGCGGCGATCGCGTCCTCGCGCTCCTGCACGCAGCCCCGCCCGGGCCGGTCGCCGGGCGGGCAGACGACCTCGGTCTGCGGCTGGACGAAGTACCACAGGGACGCATAGCGGCTGGCCCGCATCGCGTCGAAGGCCGAGGCATACGGTTCCTCGCCGGCCCGCACCCGGGCGCGGACGAAGTCGAGCCGGCCGCGGTCGAGCAGCGCACCGGGATGCTGCAACGGGCGCGGTGCGGGAGCGGTCGAGACCAGGAGCGGCAGAAGGACGGCGGCGAGCACGGCACGCACGAGAGCCAGGGGACGGACCATACGGGCAGCCTGCGCCCGGCCGGGGCGGGGCGCAGGATCTGTTACTCCCCCTGCGCGTACTCCTCGGACACACCGAGAATCTCCTCGCGGTGGGCGCGCGTCCACCGCGAGGAGGTGATCCATCGGGTCGAGCAGGGCGCGGCCGAGGGCCGTGAGCACGTACTCGACGCGCGGCGGGTTCTCGTCGTACGCGGTTCGGGTCACCCAGCCGTCGCGCTCCATGGCGCGCAGCGTCTCGGTGAGCACCTTCGGCGAGACCCGGTGCAGCGGCACCTTGAGTTCGGTGAAACGGCGCGGCCCGGCTTCGAGACAGCGCAGGAGCATGGCGCTCCATTTGTCGCCGACGCGGAAGGGCATCCGGTGCCCGCAGTCGGCGTCGAACATGTCCGCGCTCAGCGGCTCGATCCGGCTCATACGGGAAGCGTACGAGGTCGCGGGCGAGGGCCGGTTCCCTTGAAGTAACCGGCACTCGGCGTTCTACGGTCCTGCCCTCGACCAAGCAACCCAGGGGGTTCCCATGAGCAAGATCGTGATCTTCGGCGCCGGCGGCCGGGTGGGCAGGGCGACGGTGGCGGAGGCGGTGCGCCGCGGTCACACGGTGACGGCGGTGGTGCGCGACCCGGCCATGTACGCGGACCTCGGCGGGGATCAGGTCGCCGTCGTACGCGGCGATGTCACCGACGCCGCCGCGGTGGCCGCGCTCGTGGCGGGTCACGACGCGGCGGTCAACGCCTCGGCGCGGCTCGACGTACCGTCCGAGGAGTACTTCACGGCGGCGGCCCGCGCGCTGGTCACCGGCCTGGGCAAGGCGGGCGTGCCCCGTCTGCTCGTCCTCGGGATCGCGTCGACCCTGGAGACCTCGCCCGGGATACGGATCATGGACGATCCGGACTTCCCCGAGGAGTACCGGATGTTCTCGCAGGGCCACGTCGCGGAGTTCGAGCTGCTGTGTGAACAGGCGGACGGGCTCGACTGGTTGATGGTGATACCTCCGCTGGACCTCAGCTCCGAGGTCCCGGCGACCGGCACATACCGCACCGCCGTCGGCACGGTGATCGAGGGCGAGGGCCGGATCGCCCACGCGGACCTGGCGGTCGCGCTGCTCGACGAGATCGACCGGCCCTCACATCACAGGGTGCAGTTGGCGGTCTCGTCCTGATCGGAAGGTCGCGGATCCGGCACCGGGGCCGTTCAGTTGGGCACGAACCCCAGGTGCACCGGACGCTCGGCCGACTTGAGCACGGCCGCCAACTGCGGGGGCCAGAGCGCCTCTTGCGTGGTCTCGAGGTCGGCCGGCGTCCACCACCGCGCCCCGAGGATCCCGTCCGCCGCATGCGCCTGGGCCACCTCGGGGCCGAGGTCACGGAGCGGGCCCTGGCTCACGTAGATGTGCTCGTGCTGCCGTACGGGCACACCGGCACGGGTGAAGTCGTGCTCCCAGGTGCACAGGAGCTCGCCGAGGACGAGGTCGCGCCAGCCGGTCTCCTCGTGCAGTTCGCGCAGGGCGCCCTCGCGCGGTGACTCGCCCTCGTCCAGGCCGCCGCCGGGCATCGCCCAGTGCGGGCCGACCTCTTCGTTGTCGTAACGGAGCAGGAAGAGCGCGCCGCCGGGCGCGAGGACCGCGACGCGGGCGGCGGCGCGCGGGGTCCGGGTCACGCGGGCAGCGGGGAGCAGCGGGTGAGCACCTCGTCCAAGGAGAGTCCGAGGGCTTCGGCCAGCGCGGCGACCGTGAAGAACGCCGGGGTCGGGGCCCGGCCGGTCTCGATCTTGCGGAGGGTCTCGGCGGAGAGTCCGGCGACCGTGGCCACCTCGTTCATGCTGCGGGAGCCGCGGGCCTCGCGGAGCAGACGGCCGAGACGCTCGCCGCGCTCGCGCTCTTCGGGGGTGAGAGGGGTGCGCACCATGCCGTTATTCTAATACCGCCCGGGTGCGTTATTACTATACCGCTCCGACCGGTATAGTAATTGGCATGGTAGAGATCAAAACGGATCAGTCCCTCGAGGCCATGCGCGAGGCCGGGCGCGTGGTCGCCCAAGGGCTCACGGCGGTGCGCGAGGCGGCTCATATCGGCAGCACGCTGCGGGAACTCGACGAGGTGGCGCACGAGGTGCTGCGCGAGGCGGGCGCGTCCTCGCCGTTCCTGCACTACAAGCCCGCCTTCGCACCCACCCCGTTCCCGGCCGTGATCTGCGCATCGGTCAATGACGCGATCGTGCACGGCATCCCGGACGACTACCGGCTGCACGACGGCGACCTCGTCTCCATCGACTTCGGCGCCAAGCTCGACGGCTGGGCGGGCGACTCCGCGATCAGCTTCACGGTCGGCACCCCGCGGCCCGAGGACACCCGGCTCGTCGAGACGGCCTTCGCCGCGCTGGACGCCGGTATCGCGGCGGCCACCGTCGGCAACCGCATCGGCGATATCGCCCACGCGATCGGCACGGTCTGCCGCAAGGCGGGCTACGGGATTCCGGAGGGCTTCGGCGGCCATGGCATCGGCCGCCAGATGCACGAGGACCCGTCCGTGCCGAACGAGGGCCGGCCGGGGCGCGGAATGGCGCTCAAGCACGGCATGGTGCTCGCGATCGAGCCGATGCTGATCAGCGGCGGCACCGACCGCTACTACGAGGACCGCGACGGCTGGACCCTGCGCACGGTGGACGGCAGCCGCGCCGCGCACGCCGAGCACACGGTGGCGATCACGGACGACGGTCCGCGGATCCTGACCGTCCTCTGAACACTCAGCGCCCGGCGGCCCTTTGAGCACCTCAGCGTCCGACGGTCCTCTGAGCACTTCAGCGTCCGACGGCCCTCTGAGCACTTCAGCGCCCGGCGACGAACTTCCGCGCGAGCGACTGCCCGAGCCGCACCGCCTCCCGGTGGTTCTCGATCGGCCGCACACGGGAGTCGCGGAAGAAGATGTACGTGGCTCCGCCGTCGGCGCCCCCGTGCACCGGGTGCGGATCGATGCCCAGCGCACGGGCCGTGGCGTAGGAGGCCTCCCCGATCAGATCGGTGGGCCCGGTGTCACCTACGACGGCGTACTGGACCTTGCCCCGGTAGATCACGGCCACCACTCCCCCGCCGTGCACGCCCCACCGGCGGTGGTCCCAGGCCTTGCTCGGACCGGGCACGACGACATACGGCAGGGCGGCAGAGTCCAGCTGTCGCCCTGCCGAGTCCTGGAACGCGGTCGTGGGCAGGAAGAACGGGTCGGTCCTCTTGTTGCACGCGCGGCTCGGGCGGCCGTCGCAGTCGATGTCCAGATCGGCCTTCCAGAAGACGGCGTCCTTGGCCCCGCACACGGGGATGTCCGCGCGTGCGCCGTCGTCGGTGCGGTAGCGCCCAGCCGACACGGGATGGCAGCTCCGCACCTTCGCCAGAAGCGCACCGGCCGGGACCGGTCCCTCCTGGGCACTCGCCGGAGGGATCGCCGCGGCGAGCAGCACCGGGGCAAGGACGACCGGCAGGACACCACGCAAGGGACCACTCCTCGACGAGTCACGGGGCGCCGGGGCCGTCGGCGCACACCCGGCCCACCCTCACCGACCCCCGTCCGCCTCGCACCTTTTACTGCCCCGTCGGCCCCGTTTCCCGACGTATCGCACCTTGCCGGAAACACCCCGCGGCCCGCGCGGAAGGCGCCGGGGGGACCCTCGAACAGGGGTCCGGCGGCCCGCTAGAGTGCGCGCCCATGAATGAAGTCCTGCGCAATGTCGTCATCGGTGTGGTCGTCGTCGCGATCGCCATAGCCGTCGGCTGGTATGCCCGTACGTATCTGTGGCGCCGCAAGCTCAGACGCAAGCAGGCCTTCTTCGGTCTCCCGCAGAACTCCGAGTCCCTGCTCGTCGTGAACCGCGACGCGGGCGGACCCGACCTGATGATCTCGCGCAACGATGTCTTCGCGCTGCTCGAACTGTCCGCGCTCATCAAGGACTGCGGCGCGCACTCCCAGCTCATCACGCATGACTCGGCCCAGCAGGGCTTCGGTGAACGCACCGAGTTCTGTGTCGGCGGCCCTTCGTCGAACCGGCGTATGGCCGCGCACATGCATTCGCTCCTGCCCGGCGTCCGCGTCAACACGGACCCCGAACCGGGTCCGGACCGCGGCGCGTTCCAGATCGGTTCCGAGCGCTACCGCATGGAGCCCGGCATCACCGAGTACGTGGTCCTCGCCCGCCTCACCGCAGGCCAGGGACGCGAGGCCCGCCCGGTCTTCCTCTTCTGCGGCCAGCGCGCCATCACCAACCAGGCGGCCACGCGCTACCTCGCCAAGCACCACGAGCGCCTGACCCGCAAGTACGGCGGCAACTCCTTCGTGCTGCTCCTGAAGGTCGTCAACTCCCAGGCGTACGGCCCGGACGTGGTCGAACTGGTCGCGGACGTGACCCGCGCCGCCCAGGAGCAGGCCCCCGCCCCGAAGAACTCCCACCGCGCGAAGCAGTAGCGTCACGGGACTTGGCGCCACCCGCGCGTACCGGGATCATGCGGCCCCATGACCGATGCATCGACCAACAAGAGCTGGCCGGGCCCCCTCACGGCGATCACCCTCTTCGCCGAGGACCTCGCCGCGGCCAAGGAGTTCTACCAGCGGGCCTTCGGCTTGCCCGTGCACTACGAGAACGACACCTCGGCCGTCTTCCGGTTCGGCGGCACCCTGATCAACATCATCGACGTGGGCGGGGCACCCGAGCTGATCGCTCCCGCGCCGGTCGCGGACCCCAAGGCCGGCTCCCGTCTGCAGTTCACGCTGACCGTGGACGATGTGGACGCGATGTGCGAGGAGCTCGAGGCGCGCGGGGTGAGTCTGCTGAACGGCCCGTTGGACCGGCCCTGGGGCATCCGCACGGCCGCCTTCCAGGACCCCGCGGGGCACATCTGGGAGATCGCCTCCTGACATGGCAGGCGACTTCGTCTCCTGACATGGCAAGGGACTTAGGTCCCCAACGCCCCGCCGAAGGGCACCGGCCGCCCCCACGGCGGAGACTTTGCCTGAATTACCGAGATTTTTCCGCGCAATTCGCAACCTCGGGACCCGCATGCGACTCCTCCCCCACGGACACCACCCCCTGGAGGAGGACCCTGTGAGCCGCACCCGCCGCCACCCCCTGCCCCGCAAGGCCCGTACCGCCGCACTCGCCGGCACCGCGGTGCTCGCGGTCGCGCTCAGCGCCTGTTCCGGCAGCGGGGGCGACGGGAAGGGCGAGCTGGCAGCCGGACAGGACGCCAGGATCTCGGTGAACCTCACCGGCGACAGCGCGAAGCCTGGCGAGCCGGTGAAGGTGACGGCCACGGAGGGCACGCTCAAGGACGTCGCGGTGCGGGACGCCGAGGGCGCCGCGCTCGCCGGCCGGATATCCGGCGACGGGAAGACCTGGACCTCCCAGCGCGTGGCCGTGCCCGGCGCCACGTACACGGTCACCGCGAAGGACGACAAGGGCCGCGCGGCCAAGCAGCAGTTCAGCACGCGGGCCGCGGACCAGGTCAACAAGCTGGACTTCAACTTCAAGGCCGGCTCCACCGTGGGCACCGCGATGCCGATCTCCATCAAGTTCGACCACCCCGTCAAGAACAAGGCCGCGGTGGAGAAGCAGCTGAAGGTCACCACCGACAACAACACCGTGGGCTCCTGGGGCTGGTACCAGGACCAGGCCGGACACCAGCGGGTCGACTGGCGCCCCGAGACGTACTGGAAACCCGGCACGAAGGTGAAGCTCGACGCGGACCTCGACGGGATCGACTCGGGCGGGGGCGGCTGGTTCGTCCGCGACTACGACAACGAGTTCACCATCGGCAAGGACCAGCAGATCAAGGTCGACCTCGGTACCAAGCAGCTGCAGCTCGTCCGGGAGGGTCAGGTCGTCAAGTCGATCCCGGTCGCGGCGGGCACACCCGGCGGCGAGAAGGCCTCCTGGGACGGGAAGATGGTGCTGATGCGCAAGGAGGGCACCATCCGGATGACATCCGAGTCGGTGGGCCTCGGCGACGCCTACGACAAGATGGTCCGCGACTCGATGCGCCTGACCGACTCGGGCATGTACATCCACGCGGCGCCCTGGAACACGGGCAACTACGGCCGGGTCAACAACAGTTCGGGCTGCGTCGGCATGAGCGACGGCGACGCCGACTGGCTCTACGCCCAGGTGCAGCCGGGCGACCTGGTGCAGGTCACGGGCCCGGGCTCGAAGGGCCGGGCCGAGCTGGGCAACGGCTATGCGCAGTGGAACATGAGCTGGGCCGACTGGCAGGCCAAGAGCGCTCTCCACGGTCAGGGCGAGGGCGCCGACTAATCTTTACCAGCGCGTAACTTACCGGCGGGTTACCTCGGGTAAGGAACTGACGTTACCGTCAGGTCACTTTGCACTGACACAGTGAGGAGTGACCCGTGGGACTTCCCCGCAGAGCCCTGCGTACCACCTCGATCAGTTCGCTCTCCGCGGCCCTCGTCGCGGGCGCCGCCTTCGGTCTGGCCCCGGCCACGGCCCAGGCGGCGCCCGCGACTCAGGTTTCAGCGGCAGCAGATGTACGGTTCGTCGACATCCCCGGCGACGGCGGCACCGTACTCAAGGGCAATGTCTTCACCCCGGCCGGCGCGAAGGCGGGCCAGAAGTTCCCCGCCATCGTGCTGCCCACCAGCTGGGCCGTGCCGCAGATCGAGTACGTCGCGCAGGCCCAGAGGCTCGCCGACTCCGGCTATGTCGTGGTGAGTTACAACTCCCGCGGCTTCTGGCAGTCCGGCGGCAATATCGAGGTGGCCGGCGCCCCGGATATCGCCGACGCCTCCCGCGTCATCGACTGGACCCTCGCCAACACCCCGACCGACCCGGACAAGGTCGGCATGGCCGGTGTCTCGTACGGCGCGGGCATCTCGCTGCTCGCCGCAGCCCATGACAAGCGCGTCAAAGCGGTCGGCGCGATCAGCGGCTGGGCCGACCTCATCGAATCGATCTACTCGGGCCGCACCCAGCACTCCCAGGCGGCCGGCCTCCTCACGGGCGCGGGCTTCCTGACGGGCCGCCCGAGCCCCGAACTCCAGCAGGTCATGAAGGACTTCCTCGGCTCGAACCTGGCCAAGGAGCAGGACATGATCGAGTGGGGCAGGAAGCGCTCACCCGCCACGTATCTCGACCAGCTCAACGCCAACAAGCCCGCGGTGCTGCTCGCGAACGCCTGGGGCGACACGATCTTCCCGCCCAACCAGTACGCCGAGTTCTACGAGCAGCTCAAGGTCCCCAAGCGCCTGGAGTTCCGCCCGGGCGACCACGCCACGGCCGAGGCGACGGGCCTGCTCGGCCTGCCCAATGACGTATGGACGAACACACAGCGCTGGTTCGACCGCTATCTCAAGGGCGTGGACAACGGCATCGACCGCGAGCAGCCGGTCCAGCTCAAGTCCCGCTCCACGGGCGCATACGAGGGCTATGCGGACTGGAAGTCGGTCGGCACGGCCACTGAGCGCATCCCGCTGAACGACACCGAAAAGGTGCTCGCGAACGTCGACTCGGGCGCCAACGGCGGCATCGTGCTGCTCTCCAACGCCCTCGACCAGTTCCTCAAACTCCCGCCCACCGCGTCGATCCCGCTGCTTCCGCGCACGTTCGCGGGCGTCTGGCAGTCGCAGCGGTACTCAAGTGCGCAGCAGGTGCGCGGCAACGTGAAGGTGCACACCACCGTCAGCAGCACGAAGCCGAGCGGCACCCTCGTCGCGTATCTCTACGACGTGGGGCCGCTCGGCGT
>NZ_JAEIMH010000046.1:17154-71200 GCF_016464295.1 Streptomyces sp. N35
TCCCAGGCCGCCGTTTGCCCGCCCGGCCGGTTTTCTCCACGACGTGGGCCCGCAGAGCATCGGCAAGCTGGTCTCCCACGCTCCGTACACCTTCCACGACCGCACCCCGGGACAACCGTTCGGCGTGGATCTGGAGTTGTTCTCCACCGCCTACGACGTCCCCGAGGGGCACAGGCTCGCGTTGGTGATCGACACGGTCGACCCGCTCTACATCGAGCACAACCCGACCGGCGCGCAGCTGACCTTCTCCTCTCCCGCGGCCGACCCGTCGTTCGTATCGGTGCCGCTGCGCGAGAAGTGATCTCCGGCTGCTGCCGGGGGGCTTGCTCGTTGCTACTGCCTCCCCGGCAGCAGCGTCCCTGGTTCGGCCGGTGCGACTTCCACGGCCTCGACCTTCGGGTTGCGCTGCTGTCGTTTGGACACCCACGTGGCGAACCAGGACAGAAGCATGCACATCCCGATGTAGATCGGCGAGATCACCATCACCACGGGGATGAACGGCAGATCGTAGTCGAGATTCGACGCGATCAGTTTGCCCGCGTGGAGGAATTCCTCGTAGGTGATGAGGTAGCCGAGCGAGGTGTCCTTGAGGGCCACCACGAGCTGGCTGATGATGGCCGGCAGCATGGCGCGCAGCGCCTGCGGACCGAGCACGTAACTCATCACCTGCGTCTTGCGCATCCCGAGCGCGTACGCGGCTTCGCGCTGTCCCCGCTCGACGGAGTTGACGCCGGAGCGGAACACCTCGGCGAGCACCGAGCCGTTGTAGAGCGTGAGGCCGGCGACGAGTGCGGGCAGCGGCTGCACCTTCAGGGCCACGAACACGAAGAAGATCATCACCAGGACCGGCATGGCCCGGAAGAACTCCACGATCAACGTGGCCAGCCAACGCACCGGCCGGTGGTCGGAGAGCCGCCCCACGGCGAGCACGGCGCCCAGGGCGAGCGAGAGCACAGCGGCGATCGCGAAGGCCTTGAGCGTATTGCCGAGGCCCGTGAGCAGCAGCTCCTGGATCCCCTTGTACGTGAAGGGGTTCCACTTGGTGGCGGTGAACTGGTTCGTGTCGAAGAGCAGATAGAGCGCCCAGCCGATGACCGCCGCGATGAGCACGGTGGACAGCACGCCGTACAGCATGTGCCGGCGTTCCGTCTTGGGGCCCGGGATGTCGTAGAGGGCGTTGGAGCCGTGGTCGAGGGCTTTCATCGGGCGACCCCCCAGCGCTTTTCAAGGAAGTTGAAGAGCGCGCTGATGGTGAGAGTGATGATCAGGTAGCCGACGGCGATCCAGACGAAGGTCCAGATGATGCTGTAGCCCAGCTCGTTGAGCGTGCGGTACGTGCCGAGCAGTTCGACGACGCTGAACGCGCCGGCGATCGCCGAGTTCTTGGCGAGCGCGATCAGGTTGGAGCCGACCGGCGGGATCACCGAGCGGAACGCCTGCGGCAGGATCACCTGGGACAGCGTCTGGCTGAAGGTCATCCCGAGGCTGCGGGCCGCCTCGCCCTGCCCCTTGGGCACGGTGTTGATGCCGGAGCGCAGCGCCTCGCAGATGAACGCCGAGGTGTAGCAGCCGAGCGCGAGCACCGCGAACACCTTGAAGGGAAGCACGAGTCCGAAGCGCGGCAGTCCGAGCAGGACAGCGAAGAAGAGCAGGGTCAGCGGGGTGTTGCGCAGGACGGTGACCCAGACCGTGCCGAAGACACGGAAGGAGCCGACCGGCGCGACCCGGAAGGACGCCATGACGAACCCGAGCACCAGGGCCAGGATCGAGGCGTAGACGGTGAGTTCGACCGTCCCGAGGAAACCCTCGCCGTAGGTGGAGAAGTTCTCCGTCAGTACGTTCATGCCGGCCCCCTCAGCTCGCCGGGTAGCGGTCGATGGGCGGCGGTGTGGGCGCGGGCACCCCGGACAGGCCGAGGGTCGCGTCGTACGCCTTCTTCCACGTGCCGTCCTTCTCGCGCGCCGCCAGGGCGTCGTCGATCGCGAACCTGAGCGCGTTGTCGCCGCGCGGAACGCCGATGCCGTACGGCTCCTCGGAGAAGGGCTTGCCGACCAGCTTCATCTCCTCGGGCAGCTTGGCCGCGTACCCCTGGAGGATCGCGTCGTCGGTGGTCACGGCGTCGACCTGGTAGGTGAGCAGGTTGTCCACACAGATCGAGTACGTGTCGTACGCGACCAGCTCGGCCTTCGGGTAGTCGGCCTGGATCCGCTGGTACGGGGTCGAACCTGCGGCCGAGCAGACCTTCTTGCCGTCCAGGTCCTGGGGGCCGTTGATGTCCTCCTCGTCGCTGCGGACGAGCAGGCCCTGTCCCGCCATGTAGTACGGGCCGCCGAAGCCGACGAGCTTCTTGCGGTTGTCGTTGATCGTGTAGGTGCCCACGTAGTAGTCGATCTGCCCGTTCTGCAGGGCGGTTTCACGGTTGGCCGAGGCGATCGTGCGGAACTCGATCTTCTTCGGGTCGAAGCCGAGTGAGGCGCCGATCATCTTGGCGATCTCGATGTCGAATCCCGAGTAGGTGCCGCTCGCCGGGTCCTTCTCGCCGAGATAGGGCTGGTCCTCCTTGGCGCCGACGATCAGCCGGCCGCGGCGCTTGGCCTTGTTCCAGGTGCCGGAGTCGGGCAGCTGGAAGTCGGTGGCCACCTGGTACTTGGGCAGGTCCTCGGGCTTGGGGCCCTTGGTGGGAGGACTGCCCTCCTTGCCGCAGCCCGCTGCGGCGAGCGCGGCGAGCAGGACCGCCGCGAGCACACGTGTAGTACGCATTCCTTGAGTCCCGTCCCCCGTCAGTGCTTCAGGATCTTGGACAGGAAGTCCTTGGCGCGGTCGCTCTCGGGGTTGTTGAAGAACTCCTCCGGAGCGCGGTCCTCGACGATCTTGCCGTCGGCCATGAACACGACGCGGTTGGCGGCCGAGCGCGCGAATCCCATCTCGTGCGTGACCACGACCATCGTCATGCCCTCGCGGGCGAGCGACTGCATGACCTCGAGGACTTCGTTGATCATCTCGGGGTCGAGGGCCGAGGTGGGCTCGTCGAAGAGCATCACCTTGGGGTCCATCGCGAGGGCGCGGGCGATGGCCACGCGCTGCTGCTGACCGCCGGAGAGCTGCGCCGGGTACTTCTCGGCGTGCGCCTCGAGCCCTACGCGGGTGAGGAGTTCCCGCGAGCGCTTGTCGGCCTCGTCCTTCTTGCGGCCGCGCACCTTGACCTGGGCGAGCGAGACGTTCTGCAGGACCGTCTTGTGCGCGAAGAGGTTGAAGGACTGGAAGACCATCCCCACCTCGGCCCGCAGCTTCGCGAGTCCCTTGCCCTCTTCCGGCAGCGGCTGCCCGTCGAGGGTGATCGAGCCCGACTGGATGGTCTCGAGCCGGTTGATCGTCCGGCACAGGGTCGATTTGCCCGAGCCGGACGGCCCGATGACCACCACCACCTCCCCGCGTCCGACGGTGAGCTGGATGTCCTGGAGGACATGCAGCTTTCCGTAGTACTTGTTGACGTCACGCAGCTCGATCAACGGATCGACGGCCATGTACGGACCTGCCCACTTATCGCTGTTGAGTCCGCGCAAACTATCCAGCGCAATATGGGACTTAACAGGCGACACGCATGATTGGGGCATTAACCGTATTTTGACCAACGGGGTGTTGAGGGCTCCGGGGTGTGGTCCGCGTCAGGCCTCGGAGGCCTCCGCGTAAACCTGCGACAGCTCCGGTGCGCCGCCCACCGCCCAGTCCAGGCCCGCTTCCACGACCTGGATCTCACGGCCCGAGACGAGCCGGACCACCGGATGGCCTCCGGGCCAGACGTGCCAGGTGGCGCCGGGCACGGTGCGCACGACGACGGTGCCGAGGTAGAGACCGGCGTCGTTGCCGAGCCAGGGCAGCAGCTCGGGGTCGTCGCGCCAGCGCGGGAGCAGCTGGTCGAGCGCCTCCAAAGAGGCGGGAGAGTCGTCGAGTTCGAGTCCTGCGCTCTCCGCCTGCGAGCGCAGCAAGGCGCATTCCGAGAGCAGCTCGGCCACGCCTGCGGGGTCTTCCTCGAACGCGGCGGCGAGAGGTGCGTCATCGCTGCCGGCCGCCTGCCTCCTGCGCCACCGATCGACAAAAGGGATGTTCATAAGCCAAGAGTCGCATCCGTTCCCGCGGGGCACCACAGGGCGCGCGGATCGATCTTGCCTCTCGCACACGCGCTCGTTCCGCCTTGAATTCAGGGCGAGTTCGGACGGCGGTCATTGACGCGTTCCTGCCACCTCCTTAGCTTCATGGCGCATCCTTCGTCACACCGTCAACGGGAGGAGTCCTTCGTGCGCCGAGGTCTGTGGGGTGGGGCGACGGTTCTCGCGCTGGTGGCGGGGTTGGCGCCGGGTGCCGTCGCGGTGGCCGAGGGGCAACGCGCCCCGGCGCCGCTGGAGCGGCTCTTCGACAGCCGGGCGATCAGTGATGACGCGGCGCCGGGCGAGGCGGACTTCGACGGATCGGGTGCCTCGCTGTCGGCGCAGGACCTCGCGGCGGCGGGCTGGACGCCCGGCCGCTCGCTCTCCGTCGACGCCACGCGGCTGCGACTGCCGCGCACCGGTCCCGGCGAGCGGGACAACGTGCGCGCCGACGGGCAGTCCGTACGGGTGCGGGGGCGCGGCGAGGCCTTGTCGTTCCTGGTGGCCGGGACGGGCGGGGACGCGAGCGGAGCCGGGCGGGTGCGCTACCGGGACGGGTCCTCCTCCTCGTACCGCCTGACCGCGCCCGACTGGCGTTCGGGTCCGCTCGCGACGAAGGCGGTGGCGCTGCCGCATGTGAACACCGCGGACGGTCAACTGACCGAGAAGGCACGGCTGTACGTGGTGTCGGTGCCGCTGGTGCGCGGCCGCGAGGTCGCCTCGGTGGAGCTGCCGCGCGATCCGGGCGCCGCGGATCTGCATGTGTTCGCCATGTCCCTGCGGGAGCCGGCACGCGGCTGGACGGGCAGCTGGTCCGCCTCCGCGTCCGGCTTCACCGCGGTGGGGCCCTGGACGGACCGGACGCTGCGGCTCGTGGTGCACACCTCGGCGGGCGGGCCGCGCGTGCGGATCCAGCTCGCCAACCCCTTCGCCTCGGTTCCGGTACGGATCGGTGCCGCCAGCGTCGCCGTACAGGGGGCGGGTGCGGGGGCCCGGTCCGAGCCCGTGGCCCTCACGTTCCGCGGGGAGCGTGGCGCGGAAATCCCGGCGGGCGCCCAGGTGTTCAGCGATCCGGTGGACTTCGCTGTGCCGGCCGACACGAATCTGCTGGTCTCCTTCCATCTGCCCGGCACGGTGAGGGCGGCGCCGGTGCACAGTCAGGCGATCCAGAAGTCGTACGTGAGCGAGGGCGGTGATCACACGGGGTCCCCGGACGCGGGGGCGTACACCTCGGCGATCAGTACGTGGCCGTTCCTCGCCGGGGTCGATGTCGGCGGCCAGGAGCAGTCCGTGGTGCTGCTCGGGGACTCGATCACGGACGGGGTGAAGTCCACGCCGGACGCCAACCGGCGCTGGCCGAACGTGCTGGCGCGGCGGCTGCTCGACCAGGACGAGGTCCCGGCGTACGGCGTGCTCAACCACGGGATCTCCGCCAACCGCGTCGTCACCGACCGGTATCCGGGCGACGGTGTCTCGACGGATACGGGCGGGGTGAGCGCGCTGCACCGCCTGGAGCGGGATGTGCTGGCGCAGACCCGGGCCCGTACGGTCGTGGTCTTCGAAGGTGTCAACGATGTGCGGTGGGGTGCGAAGGCGGCTCAAGTGACCGCCGGTCTGCGGGAGATCGCCGCGCGCGCCGAGGAGCGCGGGCTGCGCACCGTGGCCGCGACGATCGCGCCCTGCGAGGGCGAGGCGCTGTGCACGGCGGCCGCGGACGCGGAGCGGCAGGCGGTGAACGAGTGGATCCGCACCAGCGGGGTCTACGACGCGGTGCTCGACTTCGATGCCGTACTGCGGGACCCGGAGCATCCGGCGCGGCTGCTGCCCGCGTACGACAGCGGGGATCATCTGCATCCCGGGGATGCGGGGCTCGCGGCGCTCGGGGAGTCGATCGATCTCGGGCTGCTGTGAGCCTCAGCCTGTCGCGCCCGCCGGGCGGGACAGGTCGATGCCGCGGCGGGCCAGTTTGAGCGTGTAGACCGTCTCGCGGCTCAGGGCACGGCTGACGCCGGCCGAGAGCGCGACCGCGAGGAGGAGCGGCAGCAACAGACCGTACGCACCGGTCAGTTCGAGCATGATGACCACCGCGACGATCGGTGCGCGGGCGCTGCCCGTGAACACCGCCGCCATGCCGACCATGGCGTACGCGGCGGGGGCCGCCGCGTGCCCGGGGAACAGCGACGCCGCCATGATCCCGAAGACCGCGCCGAGCATGGCGCCGATGAACAAGGACGGTGCGAAGACCCCGCCCGAGCCGCCGATGCCCATGGTCAGACTGGTCGCGACCATCTTGCCGACGAGCAGGACGAGGAGCAGTCCGAGCGCGTACTTGCCGTGCGCGGCGTCCTCGAGGACCGGGTAGCCCACCCCGTACATCTGCGGCAGCACGAGCAGCAGCGCGCCGAGTGCCAGGCCGCCGACGGCGGGACGCAGCCACTCGGGGCCGCGCCAGATGCGGTCGCAGAGGTCCTCGACGGCGTACAGGAAGCGGGTGAAGGCGATGCCGACGGCGCCCGCGACCAGGCCGAGGACGGCGAACAGGACGTACTGGTCGGGGTGTTCGACGCTCAGGCCGGGCAGCGGCAGGAACACCTCGTTGCCGAAGACCGCGCGGGCCAGTGCGCAGGCCGTCACGGACGCGATCGCCAGGATGCCGAAGGTGCGGGCGGTCCAGCGGCGCAGGATCAGCTCCATGGCGAAGACCACGCCCGCGAGCGGTGCGTTGAAGGTCGCGGCGATACCGCCGGCCGCGCCGCAGGCGAGCAGCAGAGTGGTGCGCTGTTCGTCGGCGCGGACGAGCCTGCCCAGGGTGGAGCCGAGCGCCGAGCCGATCTGCACGATGGGGCCCTCGCGGCCGACGCTGCCGCCGCCGCCGATGCACAGGGCGGAGGCGAGGGACTTCACGACGGCGACCCGGCCCTTGATCCGGCCTCCGCCCCGCGCGACGGCCAGCATGACCTCGGGGACACCGTGGCCGCGGGCCTCGCGGGCGTAGCGGTGGACGAGCGGGCCGTAGACGAGGCCGGCGACGGCGGGGGCGAGCAGGACGAAGTACGGGCCGAGGTGCGGGAGCAGCGGATGGGCGGCGCCGCCGGCCGCCGCGTAGTCGGCGTGGCCGCAGAACAGCCTGGTCGCGCCCATCACCATCCAGCGGAAGAGAACCGCGCCGGCGCCTGCGCCGACACCGATCACGACCGCCAGAGCGAGGGTCTGGAGCTGGGCTGCCGTCGTCTCGTCCGGGGGTGCTGTCTCGTCCGGAGGTGCTGTCTCGTCCTGGGCTGGCATCTCCCCCGTGGATGATATGCGGACAGAACTGGGCATACCGCTACGGTATGCCGCGAGGGCCGGTCGGCTGCAGAGCCGACCGGCCCTCGTACGCAGGCCTCAGGTCCTGACGGATCCCCGGTCAGATGTCCAGGTCGACCACGACGGGCGCATGGTCGGACGCACCCTTGCCCTTGCGCTCCTCGCGGTCCACGTAGGCGTCGGTGACGGCCTTCTGGAACGCGGCGTTCCCGTAGACGAGGTCGATGCGCATGCCGCGGTTCTTGGGGAAGCCGAGCTGGCGGTAGTCCCAGTACGTGAAGGGCACGTCGTACTTGAGCGGCCGCGGCACGATGTCGCTGAGTCCCGTCTCGCGCAGCGCCGCGAGCGCGGCGCGCTCGGCCGGGGTGACATGGGTCGCGCCCTCGAAGAGGCTGATGTCCCAGACGTCCTCGTCGGCCGGCGCGACGTTGTAGTCACCGAGCACCGCGAACGGACGCGAGCCCTGGGCGTCGCCCGCGATGGCGGCCTTGAGGGCCTCGAACCACTGCAGCTTGTACGCGTAGTGCGCGTGGTCGGGCTCGCGCCCGTTGGGCACATAGACCGACCAGACACGGGCGCCGCCGCAGGTCGCGGAGATCGCGCGGGGCTCCTCGGCGCCGTCGTAGCCCGGGTCGCCGGGCAGGCCCTTGACGACGTCGTCGAGTCCGACGCGGGAGACGAGCGCGACCCCGTTCCACCGCCCGTTGGCGTTCACCGCCGACTCGTAGCCGAGCTCGCGCAGCTCGTCGGCGGGGAACTGCTCGGCCGCGCACTTGGTCTCCTGGATGCACAGCACGTCCGTGCCGCTGTTCTCCAGCCAGGCCAGGAGGCGGGGCAGTCGGGCGGTCACGGAGTTCACGTTCCAGGTGGCAATACGCATGCGGCCAATCTACCGCTGGGGTCTGACAGCGCCGTTCGCGGTGAGGCGCCGCCGGCCGGAGCGGTCCGGTACGCCCCGGGGGTGAAGCCCCGGGCGTACCGGAGCAAGATGGGGCTCATGGAGCTGACCAAGAAGACCCACGCATGTGTACGGCTCGAGAAGGACGGCAGCACCCTGGTCATCGACCCCGGTCTGTTCGGGGAGGCCGACGACGCCGTCGGCGCGGACGCGATCCTCGTCACGCACGAGCACCCGGACCACTTCGCGGAGGACCGGCTGCGCGCCGCCCTGGAGGCGAACCCGGGCGCCGAGATCTGGACGCTGCGCTCGGTCGCGGACCAGATCGCGGCGGCGTTCCCGGGCCGTGTCCACACCGTCGGCAACGGTGACAGCTTCACCGCCGCCGGCTTCGACGTCCGCGTGTACGGCGAGCTGCACGCCGTGATCCACCCGGATCTGCCGCGGATCACCAACGTCGGCTTCCTCGTGGACGGTTCGGTCTTCCACCCCGGCGACGCGCTGACCGTGCCCGACCATCCGGTCGACACCCTGCTGCTGCCCGTGATGGCCCCTTGGAGCAAGGTCTCGGAGGTCATCGACTACGTACGCGAGGTCAAGCCGCAGCGCACGATCGACGTCCACGACGCCCTGCTCACGGACCTGGCGCGCCCCGTGTACGACACGCATCTGACGAACCTGAGCGGTGCGGATCATCTGCGGCTCGCACCCGGGGACGGTACGGGGCTGTAGGCCACGAGCGGGCGCCCGGCTGGACGGTACGGGGCTGTAGCCCACGAGCGGGCGCCCTTGGCTACTCGCGGGGCGTCGTCTCCTCGCGTATCACCGTCTGCGCGACCTTGAACGCCGAGTTCGCCGCGGGGACGCCGCAGTAGACGGCGGCCTGGAGCAGGATCTCCTTGATCTCGTCCGGGGTGAGCCCGTTGCGCAGGGCGGCGCGGGTGTGGAAGGCGAGCTCGTCGAGGTGACCGCCGCTCACCAGGGCGGTGAGCGTCACGGCGCTGCGCATCCGGCGCTCCAGGCCGGGGCGGGCCCAGACCTCGCCCCACGCGTAGCGCGTGATCAGGTCCTGGAAGTCGCCGGAGAACGCGTCGCTGTTGCCGAGCGCCTGGTCGACATGGGCGTCGCCGAGCACCTCGCGGCGGACCTTGAGGCCGGCCTCGTACGGGTCCGGGCGCCCGCCCGGACCCGTCTGCGCTTCCAAGGGTGCGATCTCGGCGACCGGACCGCGTACATCGCTGGACGGGGCGATCACGGGGACCAGGGGCGGCGCGGCGATGGCCGCGTGCGCTTCGGTCCACGCCGTGGAGAAGTGGTGTACGAGCAGGTCCGTGACGGCGGCCGGCTGTTCCACCGGAGCGAGATGCGAGGCACCGGGCACGACCGCGAGCCGTGCGTCCGGGATGCCGGCGACCAGCGTGCGCGCCTCGGCGGGCCCGGTCACCTGGTCCTCGGAGCCGACCAGGACGAGGGTCGGCACGCCGATCCGGCCGAGGTCCGCCCGTATGTCGAAGGAGGCGAGCGCCTCACAGGCCGCGATGTAGCAGCCGGGGTCGGTGGTGCGCACCATCTGCACCGCCCACTCGGTGATCGCGGGCTGCGCGGCGGCGAAGCCGGGCGTGAACCAGCGCTCGGGCGAGGTGCGCGAGACGGGCTCGAGCCCGTTCGTACGGACGATCACGCCACGCTGCCGGAATTCATCGGCGGTACCGAAGCGGGGTGACGCGGCGATCAGGGCGAGCGAGGCGACGCGCTGCGGGTGGCGCAGCGCCAGATCGGCACCGATCGCACCGCCGAACGCACAGCCCGCGTACCCGAAGCGCTGGACCCCGATCTCGTCGAGCGTCGCCAGCAGCCGGTCGCCGAGCGCCTGGACGGAGTCGGTGGGATGGGCGGGCGCTCCGCCATGCCCGGGCAGATCGAAACGCAGGACGCGCCAGGTCCGGGTGAGGTCGGGTATCTGGCGGTCCCACATGTGCCATGTGGTACCCAGTGAGGGACCCAAGATCAGGACAGGAGCGTCTTCTGGCCCGTCAAAGCGGTACTGGAGGGTGTTCTTCGGCGTCTCACTCACCTGCCTGACCCTCTCATCTGTCACGAGGTGTCACATCGCCGGGGTGAACCTACAGAAGCTTGCCCCGCTCCGACGCTGCCGCACCCGCCAACGAGAGTCCAGGCGTACGCTCGCCGACGCGCGCTCGTGGCCGTGTTGGCAGCGGGTCTTCTGGGCGCACGCCCTCCCTCGTCCCTACGAGCAAGGCTTTCCTCCTTGGCCGCGACCTCAGGGGCGAGTTGCAATTGCAAGTGTGGCGGAACGAACGAGGCTCGGCGCGACCAAGCCGGAAACCTTCCGAAATCCCACCCAACAGCAGCTTGAACACCACACAGCGCACGGGTCTGTGGCCGCTTGGCGGAAGACTGGCCGTAGCTGTGCGCCCTCGGAGTAGCTGCCAGTGCACAGCCAGCAGCCTGCCTCCGAATCCACCCCTACCCTGCTGGGCATACGACTCGGCAAGTCGCTCGGCTGTCAGTGGACGTTAAGTCCGTTTCTGGTAGCGGCCTCGTCCTGGCTGAGTGAGGAAGCCTTGGCGGGTGAGGCGTCCGAGGCGAGCGCGGGTGACGTTGACCGATGCCTCGTCGGTGGGCATGCCGAGGAGTTCATGCAGCTCGCGGGCTCTGAATGCCTGGTCGGGGTGCTGGTTGAAGGCGTTCACGATGGCCTGGTAGGCGGTGCTCGTCTCGGGAGGTTCGGGTTCGTCTTGGGCCGGCGCGAGTTCTGCGATGACCTTCTGGGTGGCGGCCAGGTCCGCAAGCCGTGCTTCGGCTTCGGCCAAGGCGGCGGTCAAGTGCTCAATCCGGTCGCGTAGTTCACCGGCGTGGGCGGTGGTCTTGTCGTGCTGGGCCTGGAGATCGGCCAGGAGATCGATGACGTTCACGCGGCCAGCTCGAGGGTGTCGCGCCAGGCCGGACTCGGGGTGGTGAGGCGGCGGGCCATGTTCGCGATGGAGGCCCAGTAGACGCGCGAGGCGGAGGTGTCGGGCCGGTGGTCGTACTCGCGGGCCAGGCGCCGGTGCAGCATCAACGTGCCATTGACCTGTTCCACGATCCACCTTTTCGGCTGTGGGACGAAGCCTTTGCCCTGATCCTCCGGGTTACGGCGGACTACCTCGACGTCGATGTCCAACAATGCGCCGTGGATGACGACTTGGTCCTTGAAGCCCTGGTCCACCAGGGCCTTCTCCAGGCGCATCCCGCACGGCGTCGCCGCCTGGTCGAGCAGGGCGGTGCCGGTGGCGTTGTCGTGGGCGGAGGCGGCCAGCACCACGACGCCGATGACCAACCCCAGGACATCGACGGCCAGTCCCCGCTTGCGGCCCGACACCTTCTTGTTGGCGTCCAGTCCTGTCGTGGTCTTCGGGACACCCGCGGCCGCGCGGACGGACTGAGTGTCGATGATCACGAGGGACGGGTCCTCTAATCGCCGGGCTCTCTCCCGCACCTGGCTACGCAGGAGTTCCTGGATCCGCTGGTCAAGCCCGTCCTCGCGCCACAGGCCGAAGTAGTAGAACACCGCCGACCAGGCCGGCAAGCCGTGGGGCAGGACTGTTGCCAGCCCCGCCCCCAACGCTCCGGCCGGTTCAGCTCGGTCTCGCCGCGACACCCCGCTTGAACCAGGAACTCGGCGCGTACTGAATGCTGCAGGCAACTCGTCCGCCGACGCCGCCTTGCGGGTTCACGGATTCACCGGTGGGCAATGGGCCCGGATCGCTGCCCGGTAGGAAGAGGACCGACTCCACCAAGGCGGCGCCGCCGTCGAAGCAAAGGCGGGCGGAAATATCAGATGTCAACCGATGGAGAGCACTGCTGACTTCTCGGCCCCGCGTGCGAATCGCTCGGGGGCCGAGAAGGTTTTAGCCCAGGGCGCTGCGTCAGTTGCGGAGGGTGCAGAAAAGGCGCGGATGTCGTCCCATGCGCGAGCGCCGCGGCGCGATCGCCGTCACCGGCGGCGATCGCCTCGTACATCTCCTCGTGCTCCGCGCACTGCTGCGCCGGATCGCGCTGCGCGGTCAGCCGGAAGAGCCAGTACGTACGCGCTTCGAGCAGGCGCATCATGTTGCTGAGCAGGGGGTTGTCCGCCAGTTCCACGATGTCCGTGTGGAAGCCCGCATTGGCGGTCGCGATGCTGCCGCGGTCCTGAGCAGCGATCGCCGTACGGCCCGTCGCGATACGGCCCGCGAGCCGCGCGAGCCCGTCCGAGTCAGCGCGCTCGGCCGCGAGCCGGGCCGCGAGGGACTCGAGGGATTCCCGTACATCGAAGAGATCGCGCACATCCGCCGGAGTGAACGGCGAGACCAGCGCACCCCGATGCGGCACGAGCACCACGAGGCCGTCCGCCTCGAGCCGGCGCAGCGCCTCACGCAAGGGGATACGGGACACCGCGAGCTCGGCGGCGAGGTGCCGCTCCACCAGCCGGGCGCCCGACTTCAGTTCGGCGTCGAGGATGCGCCGGAGCAGCGCGTCGTATGCCAGATCGGTCAGGGAAACCCGTGCCACACCCGCAGGTCCTGCCACCAGCACCAAGATCTCCCTCCGCCTTCTTTGCGCACTGAAGCGGAAAGTTTGCCGGGGGTGCACTCCTCGCAGTCGCCAACCCGCAGGCAACCAGCAGATCCCCACTGAGATCTGGAACGGCACACCATGAGCTCGTGTGCGGTGTGCCGCACACGAGCTCAACCCTTCCCGATCTGACAGGCGTTGGCGGTAGATCCACCGCCCACGCGGCTGCATATGAATCCGTTGACTCGCCGCCCGGGCCGAGGACTAGGACCCGAGGCAATCAAGGAGGCTCACGCCTCAAAGCGAACTATGCGTACGGCAGGAAGCGGCGGACACGGCGGACGCGCGGCCTGTCGATGACGAAGCCGAACACGAGCGGCGCATCTGCCTGGTCGCCTGCACGACCGAAACCGCTCGCCCTCCACCTTCGTGCAATTGCAGGCAGAAACGGATGAAACAACGGCACTTCAGGCTCCCTGGCGCCTCCCTGAGGCCTGGATCGGCCGTGACCGCCACACCTCATTGATCGGCTCCGCGAGCTGCCGCTAGCCACCGGTCTGGAAGCGCTCAACAGCCAGCGCGTGACCCGCTATCGAGGCCACTGCTGCACCGTGGACAACACAATGCGTACCGACCTGCCGCTTCGCCCAAACCGCTGGCCTCGACCGGATCCCCGAACAAGTGGCGCCGGGCAATCGGGCCGATCCCCGGCGGCGGTCAGGTAGCGCACGCCGGAGGCAGACGGCGTGAACAGCGGCGCCCTGGTCCTAGGTGAGCAGCTTGAAGCGCCCCATGAATTTCTACGCCACCGCGCACCTCGTACGTCCCGAGCGCACTTCGTAGATCCTGAACACGCCAAGCTCCACACCATGCGCCTTTGCTCGTTCGGATTAGTGAACAAATATGGAGTTGACCAAGCAGCATCCAGCTCCCGGCCTCGCGTCCGCAGGGCGGTGAGCTGCTGATAAGTGAGCAAGTTCCATGGGCAGGCGCCCCGTTGTCGCCCCAGAGTCCATGGCTGGTTCTGCAAAGCGAACCGTGAGGAAGTGCGTGCATGTCTGTGCTGTGCCGACCCGCTGTGTGGGTCCCGGAGAACACCATCTCGATGGAAGAAACGTTGGCGCTGGCGCGCCGGCTACACCCGAACCACCCGAAACTGCCACTGGTGCTGCGGATGATCCAGAACACCGGAGTCGTGAAGCGTCACTTGATCCAGCCGCTCGCGACAACGTTGTCCCACCCGGGCTTCGAGGCGCGCAACCGCATCTACGTCCGTGAGGCCCGCTCCCGTATCCCCGCCGTGGTCGAGGAGGCGCTGTCCTCGGCCGAGGTGACGGCCCAGGAGATCGATGCGATCGTGTTCGTGTCCTGCACCGGGTTCGCGATGCCACCGCTGACCGCCTGGATGATCAACGAACTGGGGTTTCGCAGCGACACCCGGCAGATCCCCATCGCGCAGCTCGGGTGCGCGGCCGGCGGCGGCGCGATCAACCGGGCACACGACTTCTGCCGCGCCTATCCCGACTCCAACGTCCTGATCGTGGCCTGTGAGTTCTGTTCGCTGTGCTACCAGCCCGACGACCACGATGTCGGCTCGCTGCTCTCCGACGGACTGTTCGGCGACGCGATCGCCGCCGCAGTCCTGCGCGGCAGCGGCGGCACAGGGATGCGGCTGCTGCACAACGCCTCCCACCTGGTACCGGACACTGAAGGCTGGATCGCCTACGAAGTGAAGGCGACCGGTTTCCACTTCCGCCTGGACAGGAGGGTGCCGGGCACGATGAACGTGCTGGCACCCGCCCTGCACACCCTGGCAGGTGCGAACGGCTGGGATGCCTCACGGCTGGACTTCTACATCATCCACGCGGGCGGGCCACGGATCTTGGACGACCTGAGCCGCTACCTCATGGTGCCGACCGTCGCCTTTAGGCACAGCCGGGCCACGCTGACGGAATACGGCAACATCGCCTCAGCCGTCGTCTTCGACGCCCTGCGCCGCCAGTTCGACGAGGGACTGCCCGAGGGCGCCCGCGGTCTGCTGGCCGGCTTCGGGCCCGGTATCACCGCCGAAAGTTCCCTGGGTGCGTGGAGTGCCCCCGAACCTCTCCGAGTCGGCCGCCAATCCACAAGCGCCGACGGGCTGCTGGCGGATGCGCCCCCGGCGCTGCGTCACTGACACGTCAAGCCCCTCATCCAGCGACAAGAAACGAGGAACTGCTGTGACCACACCTGCCCCGACCGTGTCCACCACCTTCATGCTGGGCGGCGACCTGAAGGTCAACCGCCTCGGCTACGGCGCGATGCATCTGACCGGGCCCGGCATGTGGGGACCGCCCGCCGACCCCGACAAGGCCAAATACCTGCTGCGCCGCGCGGTACGCGAGCTCGGGGTGAACTTCATCGACACCGCCGACTCCTACGGCCCCGGCTACAACGAACAGATCATCAAGGAAGCCCTGCACCCCTACCCCGACAACCTGGTCATCGCCACCAAGGGCGGCATGCTACGCAGCGGACCTGAGGACTGGGTCCGCGCCGAGGGCCGCGCCCCCTACATCGTGGCTCTCGGTCGGCCCGAATACCTGCGCCAGCAGGTCGAGTTGAGCCTGTACCGCCTCGGCCGCGAGTGCATCGACCTCTACCAACTGCACCGCATCGACCCGCTCGTCCCGCTGGAAGACCAGCTCGGGGCACTCGCGGATCTCCAACAGCAGGGCAAGATCCGCCACATCGGCCTGTCCGGCCAGCCCGAAGTCACCATCGACCAGCTCGAAGCGGCCCGCGCCATCGTCGACATCGTGGCCGTGGAAAACCTGTACAACATCGCCGACCGATCCGGCGAAGCGGTACTCGAGCACGCGGAGAAGGAGAACATCGCCTTCATTCCCTGGTTCCCCCTGGGACACGGCGACCTCGTCGGACCGGCCGGGATCCTCACCAAAGCCGCCGAAACCCTCGGCTGCACGGGCGCCCAGCTCGGACTGGCCTGGCTACTGCGCCACTCGCCCAACACCCTCCTCATCCCCGGCACCACCTCGGTCAGTCACCTTGAAGAGAACCTCAAGGCCACCGACCTGCAGCTGAGCGATCAGCAGTGGGACGAGATCGAAGCCCAGTGCGCGAAGGCCACCCCATGGCGGCCCACCGCCGTACCGGCCCAGGAAGGACGCGCGCGATGACCGCCACCATCCCCTCGCAGACCACACACCCGCACACCAAGATCCTGCGCGCCATCTACGCCGACCTGCCGACCCTCGTCGAGCACGCGGCCGGCGACATCGTGCTGCACCGCGCCGACCGGAGCGCCGAAGACCCCCATGTGTGCCGCGGCATCCAGGCCGTCCTGGCCCACGAGCAGGCGCTACTGCGCCTGACCCACAACACCCTGGTCATGGACGTCCAGCACATCACCGCCAACGACTACTTCGGCGCCGTCCTCGGCATCCTGCGCGCCACCCACCCACAAGAGATCGCCATGCCGTTCTGCGGTCTGTGGCGCTTCGAAGACGGGCTCATCGTCGAGCACTGGGAAAACGCCTACAACGCCACAGAGCTGCAACATCTCTTCAGCCCGCTCACACCACCCGCTGACACCGATTGACGAGTCAACTTCCCACCGCCCGGTACATCGGAGTCACCCATGCACCTGCAGAACACCCCACCCGCGCGGGACCGACGACTCACCTCCTTCCTCGGCGAGCCGAAGCCGGTCACCACCCTGCCTGGCGAACCGAACCTGACGGCACGCGAACTGCTCATCGCGGTGTACCAGGTCACCACCAAGCCCGCCGCAGTACGTCACCCACGCCCGCACTGCGGCGGGGCACCCTGACCCCGCACCTGAACGGAGACATCCCATGCGCACAGACACCCCTCAGTACGGCGACAGCTGGGACACCTACTGGAGCGCCACCGAACAGGAGCAGGAGACCTCCTTGTGGGACGCTCCGCCCGAGCTGGCCAGCGCCGTGGACCTGCCGCGCTTCGCCGCCCACCTCGACAAGGACAAGGCCCTCATCGACCTCGGCTGCGGCAACGGCACCCAGACCCGCTACCTCGCCCAGCACTTCCCGTACGTCATCGGCGCAGACGTCTCCCCGGCAGCCATCAAGGCCGCCACCGCCGCCGACCCCACCACCAAGTACATGGTGCTCGACCTGTTCGACACACCTGCCGTTGAGGCCCTGCACGAACGCCTCGGCGACGCCAACATCTACATGCGCACCGTCCTGCACCAGATCCTCCCCGAGCACCGCCCGGCCTTCGCCCGCTCCCTGCGCACACTCCTGGGCACCACCGGCGTCCTCGCCTTCGTGGAACTGGCCACGACAGCAGAGCAGTACCTGCACGACCTCGTCGCAACGTACGGCCCCCCACCGGGCCTGACCCGCGTGCTGAACACCGGAGTCCGCCCCGGCAGCGTCGACCGGCAGGAAGCCCTCGCACTACTGGGAGCCGACACCTTCACGGTCTTGGCCGAGCGCGAGGCACTCGTCCACACCACATTCACTCTCCCGGACGGCCAACGAGCCCAGGTCCCCGCCTACTTCATGGCCCTGCGCCACACCACCAGCCAGCCCCCAAACGGCTGACCGCCCCGCTGGGCGGAGGCCGATGACCACCCTCCCCACCCGGCCCCAGGGCCTCACACTCAGCGGGCGGGCTACGCGGTGCTCACCGCCATGCACACAACGGGCGAGGCCATCAGCAACTGCTGCACCACACCGACACACTGCCGGTGAACGGGATCGATGTCATCGAGCACCAATAGCACGCCCTCGGCCACCTCCCGGCGCACCAGGGTGAAGAGGTCCACCTCTTTGTGCGATGGCTTGCGATGAGGCCATGCCGCGTGAACCGCGGCGGCCAAAGCCCCCGGCCGACCAGGTCTGCCCGGCCAACGTGCGCGTACGACTCGTTGCCATGCAGGGTGGGCCGTGCCGGTCAGTCACGACGGCCGCCAAGCGGCTCTTGCCCACTCCGGCTCTGCCGCAGACCGTCACCAGACGATGCTCCGTCAGCGCCTGTTCCAGAACGGCGGCCTCCCGCTCCCGGCCCACCCAACTACCCCTAAGCCCACCGGAATACGTCTGGGGGGCCATGGGCTCCCCCGCCCACCTCGACACTGACGCAACCTTCCCTGTTGTTCTCACAGCCGCGGCCCACAGCACCGCGGCCGAGAACGTCGCAACCCCGGCGTGCAGAATCGTCACGGCAGCGGAGCCTCAGCGTTCTCAACGCTCCACCGGAGCCCAGGTCGCGCCACACGCGCCCGCACCACGCGAATTGAGCATCAAACGAACAACCATCCACCGCAAACTGCAGAGACACACTCCCCAGCCAGATGTCCAGGCGGGCGGAGTTAACGTCGCCGGACCATTCACCACGACCATGCTCGTAGTGATGGTCCGGCCGGCCGCAGAGCGCACTATCGACGTCAGCCTCCTCCCCCAGCAGCGCCCCGCAAGGAACTCGCCGAAGCCTCCCGAGCTAGTCGCGCCGAGGCATGAAGGTCCCGACGTCAGCGGCGGGATGACCTGCTTGCCGTCCGCCGGATGGAGGGGATCAGCCGTCCGACCGGGTAGCGAGCAAGACCGTGGGCAATGCATGGGCTGTTCACTGTGCTTCGGCACTTTCTACATGCCTGGCATCTGCTGCTTCCTGATGCAGGCGCGGTACGAGGAGTACGCCATGTTCCTGCCCCACCATCTTGTGTCCTTCGCATCGGCAGGCCCCCGCCTGGCCGTAGCCACAGCGGCCGCCCTCGCCATCACTGCGCCGACCGCCGTTGCGGCCCCCGCCCCGGCGGCGCCGGGGAACGTGGACTTGGCCATCACCTCGGCTCCGCCCACCATCGCTCCCGGCAGATCAGGGATCCAGAAGCTGACGATCGCCAACCGCGGTGCACGCACTACGGGGGAGGTCCAAGTCACCTTCGCGACCCCGTCATACGTCAATGTCGACCGCGCATCCAAGCTGCCCAAGGGCTGCAAGATCTACTACAAGAACCTCGATCCGACCGTCAACGAGGTCATCGCCTGCCGGCTCCCCCGGGGGCTGGCGAAGGGCAAGCCCGTCACGTTGAGCGTTCCACTGCGGGTCACCGAACGCGCCCGGCTGACCGGCATCGTCCTCGGCCGGGCCGCGGCCGTGCCGGCGCCGGGCTCCAAAGACGTGGAATCCAACCTCTCGGACAACTGGGCCATCACCCAGCTGATGCTGACCCAGCCCACCCCGCCCGTCCCGTCCGGGAAGAACAAGGTCGGCCTCTACCTCACCCGTGACACCCCCGCCACCGACGTCGACGGGCGCACCGATGCAGTCTTCCACTACGGCAATGTCGGGCCCAACGAGTCCGGGGACATCCAGATCACCGTCGTCACCCCGTTCTACACGCGGATCGACACCGAACGAGAACTCCCAACGGGGTGCACGATCGAGCTCAACGACCCGGTGCCCGGAGTCCCCGAGATCGTGGTCTGCAAGGTCGACGGGCTCGACGTCGAGGACGACGACACCCTCACCCTGCCGTTGCGGATGCGGGAGGGCGCGCCCGCCGGCGTCCTGTACGGGCTGGCCCTCATCGCCCCGGCCACCGAGTCGGACGTGGATGTGGACCAGCAGGACAACCTGAGCGCCTCCGGGGTGCACGTCCCCAGCCGCGGCAAAGCCGGATGCGACAGGAAGTAGCCCGCCGCACTGGCTGAGGCGGCGCAGAGGTGGCCGTGCCGGACACGGCCACCTGGTCGGCGAGCAGAGGATGGTGCGGGTGATGTTCGGCAGGGATTTCGGTGCGTTCGAGGTGGGGGCCGTCTACCGGCACTGGCCGGGAAAGACCGTCACCGAATACGACCATCACCTGTTCTGTCTGCTGACGATGGTCCGTCACCCGCTCCATCTGGACACCGAGTACGCCCAGTCCGCGACTCGCCACGGACGCCCCCTGGTCATCGGAAGCTACCTGCTGTCGCTGCTCATCGGCCTGTCCGAGGCAGACGTGGCAGGGCGCGCGCTTGCGTGCCGCGGCTTCGACGGGATCCGGCACACCGCCCCCGTCTTTCACGGCGACTCCCTGTACGCCGAGAGCGAGATCTTGCACAAGGAGGCTGTTGCCGGTAATCCGGCCCGAGGCTCCGTTCGGCTGGAGACGCGAGGGCTGAATCAGCACGGCGACCTGGTCATGACCTTCCGCCGGACGCTGATCGTGCCCAACTGAGGGGTCCAGGCGCCTCGTTCATTCGACTATCCGTGAAGCTCTGGCCTATCGGTAAGGGGAGTTGTCTCGATGCCGGTCTATGCACTCGGTACGCAGGTACCCGACATCCACCCCGATGCGTTCGTCCACCCGCAAGCCACGGTGATCGGTTCTGTCAGCATCGGCGCCCAGGCGACGGTTTGGCCCGGCGCGGTCCTGCGCGGGGACTACGGCCCCATCACTGTCGGCGCACGCACATCCATCCAGGATGGAGCGGTGCTGCACGCGGACGATGCCTGGCCGACGCGCATCGCAGCCGATTGCGTGATCGGCCACCTCGCCCACCTCGAAGGATGCACCGTCGCCGACGGATGCCTCATCGGTGCCGCGGCTGTGGTCTTGCAGGGCGCGACCATCGGAGCCGGTGCGCTCGTCGGGGCCGGCGCCGTGGTCACGCAGCACACCTGCGTGCCGCCCCGCGCACAAGCGCTGGGAGTCCCGGCGCGCATCACCGGCCAAAGGGTCGCCCCCCAGGCGTTCGCCGCCGGAGCAGCCAAGTACGTGGCCAACGGCCAGCGCTACCGGCGCGAGCTGCGCCGCATCGACTGACTCAGCGAACGAGAACGCCGCACGCAAGGAACCGAACACCATGACCGGCTGGCTGGACGTCCACGCCCACTACCTCACCGACCGCTACACCCAGGCGTGTACAGCAGCAGGGCACCACCATCCCGACGGCATGCCCGCACTTCCTGCGTGGAACCCCCAGGACGCACTCGCCTTCATGGATGCGGCCGGTATTGCCGCATCCGTGCTGTCCGTCTCCTCTCCCGGTGTGCACTTCGGCGATGACTCCCTCGGCGCAGACCGGGCCGCCAGAGACCTGGCCCGACACGTCAACGACTTCGGCGCCGACCTGGTCACCTCGCACCGCTCGCGATTCGGCCTCGCTGCCTCACTGCCCCTGCCCGATATCCAAGGGGCGCTGCGCGAACTCGACCACGCCTACGGTGATCTCAGAGCCGACGCCATCGCATTGAAGACCAACTATCACGGCCGCTACCTGTCCGACCCGGCCTTCTCCCCCGTCCTCACCGCGCTCGACGCTCACGCAGCTGTCGTCACCCTGCACCCCACCTCCCCACCCGGCTGGCAGCGCACAGCACTGGACCGCCCCAGACCCATGATCGAGTTCCTCTTCGACACCACCCGCTGCGTCATCGACCTCGCTCTCAGCGGCACCCTCGCCCGCTACCCACGAGTGCGCTGGATCGTGCCCCACGCCGGCGCAGTTCTCCCCACCCTGGCCCACCGCGTAGCCTTCGTCTGCGACCTCACCGGTACACCCGCCGACCTGCCCACGGCCCTCGGGAACCTCCACTACGACCTGGCCGGCACCCCGCTCCCCGTGGCCCTTGAGACCCTGCTCAAACTCGCCCCGCCCAACCGCCTCCTGTACGGCAGCGACTACCCCTTCACCCCAGCCCCCGCAGCCCTCCAACTCGCCACCGCGCTACGGCAGTCGCCCCACCTGCAGGACGCGACTCTGGACCTCACACCCGATTCACCAGGTGCCACCCTCTTTCCCCGGCTCTTCGCACAGCAAGGGCGCCCCGAAGACCGCGCAAGCCCGGCGTGACCGGTCCGGCGTGAGACGAGGGTCTCTGGTGGCAAGGGACGCGATGGGCCTCCGGGACGAGCGGCCCAACGTCCGCCATGATCGTGCGCCGCCTCCGCCTACAAGGTTTCCAGAGCGCACTCGGCGATGTGTTCTGCGGTCAGGCCGGCTGCTGCGAGGAGTTCCTCGCGGGCGCCGTGCTCGATGAACGTGTCCGGTAGTCCCACCATCCGGACCGGCACCCGGACCTGTGCTGCGGACAGGGCGTGCGTGATCGCGGCGCCCGCGCCACCCGTCTCGACTCCTTCCTCCACCGTGACCACCCCGCGGTGTGCGGCCGCCAGGTCGGGCAGCATCTGCGGCACGGGGCTGAACCATCGTGGATCCACCACGGTGACACCCACGCCCTGTCGTGCCACGATGCCGGCGGCCTCGATGCACACCGGCGCGCACGTCCCGATGGCGACCAGCAAGACGTCTGTGGGGCCGGAGCGGTACAGGATGTCCATCTGCCCTACCTGCTCGAGCGCCGGCACCGGGTCACCGGCGGAGGCTTTCGGGAAACGCAGGGCCGTGGGGCCGCTGTGGTGGCCGACGGCTTCGCGCAGCAGTTGGCGCAGCTGGTGTGGATCGCGTGGCGCGGCCGCTCGCAGTCCCGGTACGAGGCAGAGCAGGGGCAGGTCCCACATTCCGTGGTGACTGGGGCCGTCCGGTCCGGTGATGCCCGCCCGGTCCAAGATCACTGTGACCGGAAGATCGTGCAGGGCCACGTCCATCAGGAGTTGGTCGAACGCACGGTTGAGGAAGGTGGAGTAGACGGCCACCAGGGGGTGCAGCCCGGCCATGGCCAGACCGGCGGCCGAGGTGAGGGCGTGCTGTTCGGCGATGCCCACGTCAAAGACCCGGTCGGGGTAGCGCTGGGCGAAGGGCCCCAGGCCCGCAGGAAGGAGCATCGCGGCGCTCAGACACACCAAGTCGGGGCGCTCGGCGCCTAGTTCGCACAGCTCCTCGCCGAACACTTTCGTCCAGGTCGTCTCGCCAGGAACGGAGGACTTGCCCGTGGCAGGGTCGATCGGGCCGATGGCGTGCATCTGATCAGCCTCGTGCTCCATGGCGGGGCGGTAGCCGTTGCCCTTGCGGGTGACGCAGTGCACCACGGTGGTCCGACCGGAGCGGCACGCCCGGATGAGGGCGTCTTCGACTGCCACGGTGTCGTGTCCGTCGACGGGGCCCAGATAGGACAGCCCGAGACGGGTGAACAGATCGGCCTGCGGCGGATGTTGATCGCTGTTGCGCAAGTTCTGCAGGTGGACGCCGAGGCCGCCGACGGTGGGCGCGTAGGAGCGTCCGTTGTCGTTGAGCACGATCACCACGGGCAGGTCGGGTGAGGCACCGAGGTTGTTCAGGGCCTCCCAGGCCATGCCGCCGGTGAGGGAGCCGTCCCCGACCACGGCGACCACCCACCGCTGGTCGACACCCGTGATGCGGTACCCCTTGGCGATGCCTTCAGCGTAGGACAGGGCGGTGGAGGCATGGGAGTTGCCTATGTGGTCGTGCACGGACTCGCGGCGGTCCGGATAGCCGGAGAGCCCGCCGCGTGTACGCAGTGAGGCGAACCCGTCGTAACGGCCGGTGAGGAGTTTGTGTACGTACGCTTGGTGGCCGGTGTCGAACAGCAGCGTGTCCCACGGTGAGTCGAACACCCGGTGCAGCGCGATGGTGATCTCCACCATTCCCAGGTTCGGGCCGAGATGGCCGCCGCTGCGGCAGACCTGTTGGATGAGGACCTGGCGGAGCTGCTCCGCCAGCGTCGGTAGAGCGTCGACCGGCAGGGCTCTGAGAGCTTCGGGACTACTCACCCGCTCCATCAGATTGGCGCCCATTGCTGCACCTCCGTTGTGTGGTGCGCCGGTCTGTGCGCACGTGCGTCTGTTCAGGAACCCGCGGCCGCGACGGCGCGAGTGGAGCGCGCTGGCGAACGATGCGTCCTGGTGGTCAGCAGGGGGAGGCTGCTCAGGCCGCGGACGTTGGAGTGCACTTTCCGTACGGCCCGCGAGCCGTCGATCTCGTAGTCCGGATAGCGCTTGAGGAGTTCCTCCAAAGCGATGCGCGTCTCCATCCTGGCCAGGGCCGCACCCAGGCAGGCGTGTACGCCGTATCCGAAGGCGAGCTGTTTGCGGATCTTGCGGTGGATGTCCAGGAGTTCCGGGTACTCATAGACGCGGTCGTCGTGTGAGGCCGCGGCGGTGAGCAGCATGACGCGACTGCCGGCCGGCAGGGTGCGGCCGTGCAGGTCCACATCGCGGGTCAGGGTGCGCCCCTGGAGGTGCGAGGGGGGATCCCAGCGCAGGAATTCCTCGACCGCGTTGGGCATGTCCTCGGGATGGTCCACCAGATGCCGGCGTTGCTCCGGGTACCAGTACAGGCCCACCACGGCGTTGGGGATGAGCTTGGCGACGGTCTCGTGCCCCGCGAGGCCCAACTCCAGGAAGCGCATGGCCACTTCTTCGTCGGACAGGCGACGGGCGGTTCCACTGTCTGTGTCGGGGACTTCGGTGGTCAGCAGGACGGCAATGGCGTCGTCGCGTGGTGGCTGCTCGCGACGCTCGCGGACGAGGTCCAGGTACAGGCAGAAGAGTTCGGCTCCGGCGGTCATCATGTCGTCAAGGCCCGCCGGATCGTCCGGTCCGCTGCGCGCCAGCACCCGGTTGCTCAATTCGTGGATCTGCGGGAGCAGTTCGGCGGGTATGCCGACGAGCTCTGCCACTACCTCGAGGGGCAGTTTCAAGGAGAAGTCGGTGACCACGTCGAACTCGCCTGCGTCCCCGGCGGCGTCGAGGAGCGCAGAAGCGCGCGAGCGCACGAACCCTTCGAGGGATGCGATGCGACGCGCGGTGAACAGACCGTTGACCGGCTTGCGATGATCCCGGTGCTCCGGGGGGTCCATCACCACCAGGTTCCCGCTCCCCTTCTCGAGCCCTTCGAGCGTCACACCGCCCGCGCTGCTGAAGGTCTCCGGATCGGCATGCGCCGCCACGACATCGGCATGCCGCGACAGAGCCCAGAAATCTCGCTGCGCGTTGTAGTAGGCAGGCTCGTGATCGCGAAGCCACTGGTAGACGGGGAACGGGTTGAGAGTGGTGGCGCGGTCGTAGGGGTCATAGAGGTTGAACTCCGTGTCCATGCTCGCTCCCTGCGTGACGGGCGGAGGATCGGTGAAGTGCGGCGCCAGTGGTCCGTGCGCGCGGCGCGACGCGGGCGCTCACGGAGCGGGCTTGCGTGCCTCCCAGTACCCGATGGTGAAGCGGCCTGCGCGGGCCGCCTGGTATAGGGCGCGGGCGCCTGTGCTCATGAAGTCGATGAGCGGGTCGTCGATGCCCTCAGCGAGCTGTTCGGACTGCTCGAGGAGGTCCCAGGTGCGGTTCATCTCCGCGGTGGATGCGGTGTCCGCCAGGTGGCCTCCGGTGAACCCCGCGGCGCCGAGCGCATCGTCGAGCTGGGTGGGCGTGGCAAGATTCGGGATGCCGTGGTGGCGGCAGATGGGCTCGATGAACTGCTGATGTTCCGCGTCGGTGAGATCGTCGGCGGCGAGCCAGTCGTATCCGAGGTAGCGGCCGCCTGGCTTGAGCACCCGGAAGACATCCCTGTGCACACGCGGCTTGTCGGGGACGTGGCAGATAGCCTCGAAGGTGTAGCACACGTCGAAGGACGCATCGGGAAACGGCAACCGGCCCGCGTCCCCTTCGATGAAAGCCAGTCGCTCTTCGGCAGGCAGCTGTTGAGCACGTTCGCGGGCCTTGGCCACACGCAGGCGGCTCAGATCGATTCCGATGACATGGGCACCGGAGTGCTGCGCGATGGTGCCGGCGGGACCACCGATGCCGCTGCCGATATCCAGGGCCCATTGCCCGGTGGTGAGTTCAGCGCGGTCGGCCAGGGTGCATTCGCTGCGCGCCTGCGCTGCGGCGAGCGGCTCCCCTTCCCGCAGCGGCGGGAAGTGCTGCGAGTCGCCCCAGCCCGCGTGGTAGAGGTCGTTGACCAGCGCGTAGTAGGTCGTAACCATCTCTGTGCTCTGGGCATGGCGTGTGGTCGGGGCAGCCACGAGCTCTTGAAGCCGTTCCAGTTGGGGGATGTTCGCGGTCATCGTGTGCTCCTGGATGCGTCGGTGAGGGAAGCCGTGGGGTCAGGTGTGCGCCTGGGTCCTCCCGGTGGCTGGGGCAGGCTGGGTGGAGAGCCAGCGGCCGACGGCCCACAGTGGGAAGTACTCGCGGTAGTAGCGGTAGTCGAGGACGGCCGAGCCGAAGAAGACACCCATGGGGGCGTCCTGCTGCCAGCTGCCGTCAGGACGCTGGTGAGTACACAGCCAGTCAATGCCGCGGGTCACCGCGGGACTGCGTCCGCCGGTGAGCTCGAGCAGCACCAGCAGCGCCCAGGCCGTGCTGAGCGGCTGGCTGTGATCGCCTGGCACGTAGCGCTCTTCCAGGCAGCCGCTATGGTGCTCGGCCCAGCCGCCGTCGGGGCGTTGGACGCTCTCCAGCCAGCAGCCGGCCTTGACGAAGCTGGCGTGCGTGCGCGGAACTCCCGCGGCGAGCAGGCCCCGTACGGCAAAGAGCGTGCCGTAGATCCGGTTGACGCCCCAGGCCGCCGGCCAGGAACCGTCCTTGGACTGCTGAGACAGGAGAAAAGCGGCTGCACGGCGCAGACCCCGGTCGCATGCCTGCCGTTGGGTGCCTGCGCACCGCTGACGCAGCTGCGCCAGTGCGACGGCCGCCGATCCCGTGCATTCGATGTAGGAGCTCTCGATCGTGCAGTTGGTGAACATCTCCGCCGGGTTGAGGCGCTCCAGCAACCGTGGTCCGCGCCGCTCCTCATAGGTACCGAAGCCGCCGTCGCGGTTCTGCCGGGCCAGCAGGAACTCGGTGGCCGCGGGCACGTCGAAGCCAGCGTCGCTGTCTGTGACGCCCCGGTGGAACGCGGCGGTGAACAGGGCACCGACGGCTTCGGCGGTGCAGTCGCTGACCGGCCAGCGATCGCGGCCCGCGGAGAAGCACCATCCGCCGAGTGCCGGCGAGCGTGCGGTGAGATGTGGCTCGGGTATCTCGTCGACGATCTGCGCGCTCGCGAGGAACCGGCTCGCCTGGGTGGTCGCACGGATCACAGGTGGGCCGGGTGACCGGTCGGCGAGCAGTGCCTCCACGGCGAAGGCGGTGTCCCAGGTGTGGGAACGCGCGCCGACGTAGCGGGTTCCCTCCCCTGCATCACTCCATCGCCAGTAGTCGAAGGCGTCCAGTGACGCGTCGATCTCCTGTGGGTCAGCCCCACAGGCATGAAGGACAAGGACGTCGAGCAGGCCGTTGGCGGGCGAGAGCGCAGTCCGTGCGGTGACCGTGTGTTCGTGCTCGACGCGCCGGCGGCAGCGCTCCAGCGCGCGGCGGCGCAGGGCACGCGATGGGCGCAACTCATAGACCCCCAGGGCTGCCTGCATCACACGCAGGGCCGGCGTGGGTGCGGCGACGGTGTCGGCGCCGGTGCGATACCGGTCCCGGGCACGCAGGCGCCGGTCGAACAGTTCCGCGCGCAGCTCGTCGATCACCAGGCCGGACGGGCCTCGGAACCGGACGCCATAGAGATAGGACATGGCTTGCATGATCGAGCGGGTGTGGCAGTACAGGCGGTCGGGGTGCAGCGGCAACCACCGCGGCAGGACAAAAAGTTCGGGGGACACGGGATGCATCGCCCGGTAGTCGTACAGGCCGAGCAGGGCCAGCCAGAACTTGCCCCAAGACGGGACGGCGGCCACGCCGCCCGGCTGCGAACGCAGCCAGATGCGTGCCGGTGCGCACAGCGGGTGATCCGCGGGCAAACCGAGCAGGCGCAGTGCGGTGTACGCCAGCGTCGTGCAGTACAGCGAGGGGGTGTCGGCGGCGGCGTGCAGCCCCCAGCCATGCCGGTCGCGGCGGGTGACTGCGTAATGGCGGATGATGGAGGCGGCTTCCGCTGCGGAGTTCGGCCGCCCCAGCAGGTGACGGGTGATCACGTACTGGGAGAGGGTCGTTGTGTTCCAGACCATCTCCCCTTCCCAAGAGCCGTCGGCGTTTTGCAGGGACAGCAGGCGCTCGCTCGCCCTGCGGTGGACAAGGCGGGGGTCCGTGGCCCGCTCCGGTGCCGGGTCGGCGAGTGGCAGCGGCGGCGATGAGGTGTGTGGCTTCATGCGCGATCCGTTCCTGCGTGCACGGGAGCGCCGAGTGGGCGCCACCCTTCGGGTTCTCAGGAGTTATCCCTACGCCTGGGCCTGATCGTCGCGGCGTCGGCGATACCTCAGCACGCACGGGCTGTTGGGCTCGGCGACGAACGATGTGGCGTACTGCGGCCGGTGAGGACCGCCGAGCAGTTCCAGGTGGAAACGCCTCAGGAGCACACTCCAGATGGCTTGGATCTCCAGATAGGCGAAGGCGAGGCCGATACAGCGGTGTTGGCCGCCACCGAAGGCAATCAGGCTGTATGGATGCTTGTGCTCGGCCCTGCCTTGTGCGAAGCGGGACGGATCGCAGCGGCCGGGTTCGGAGAACACGGACTCCATCCGGTGCGACACGGTGGGCGACAGCATCACCAGCGTGCCCGGGGGGATTTCGTGCCCCTCAAGGACAAATGCCTTGCGGGCCTTGCGTAGCAGCAGGAAGGACGGCGGGTAGAGGCGTTCCGCCTCGCGGATGCAGTGCCCCAAGAGCTCCATGCGGTGCAGTCGTTCGACTGTCAGCGAACTGTCGCTTCTCATGATGCTGTGCAGCTCGGCCATGACCGGGGGCAGGGCGTGGACTCCCTGGTCGAGGAGAACCACACCGGACCAGACCGCGAGCCCGGCGCTGTTGTGCACTCCGGCAAACGTCATCGCGATCAGGATCCCGATCAGGATGTCGTCGTCCTGCACAGGTTCGCCCTGCGGTGAGGGTGAATCGAGAAGGGACTGCAGTAGGTCGCCGTGGTGGGTGTGCGGGCCGTGCCTGCGTGCGTCGATGGCCCGTTGCAGCTCCTGGGCGATGCGCGCGCGTGCGCGATCTCGTCTGCGGAATGCCGGAATGGGAAGTCGTGGATTGAGCAGCGCGGCCAGTCGGATGCCGCTGGCCAGTTCGCGGTACAACGCGATCGTCTCGGGTCCGAGGCGCTCACGCACCTCCCGACCTAGTAGGCAGCGGACGCTGATGGCCCCGACCAGCTCGGTGATGGCGGGAACGAGATCGATCTCCCCCTCGTCGCCCCACGTCGCGAGGCACTGCTCGATCTCCTGCTGCATCACGCCGGGGTAGCTCTTGAGACTGGAGCCTGCGAGAAGCGGCGCGAGATGCCCCATCTGCCGGGCCATTTCCTGCGGACCGGCGTCGAAGGCCACACCGCTGCCGAAGATGGGCTCCATGAACGGATAGGCATCTGCCGCGCTGAGCGTGGCCTCGTCCGCCTTGAAGACCTGTTCGTGAGCCGTCGCACCGCACGCGAAGACCGCAGGACGTCCCATCAAGGTGAAGCGGAACAGGTCGCCGGCCAGTTCGCGGCCCGCCCGCAGAAACAACACCGGATCCTTGCCGAATCCAGGCCCGTGTCCCAGCCACGGGACTTTCCCTCCCGGCAGTTCAGGTATCGCCGCCCAGGGCTTCAGCCCGTCTTCCACCCCCACGGGCGCTGCGGGTCGCACCATCCGTATGGACATGACCTATCCCTCCCTCATAGGGTCAATAGACCAGGAATACGTTCTTCATGGCATTCATCCAGCTTGGTACGAGTTTGGAGGGGGCGCATCATGAGGACTCCCGACGTGCTGGTGGCAGGCGCAGGACCAGGCGGATGCGTCAGCGCACTGCAATTCGCCGCACGAGGCGCGCAGGTCGAGCTCATCGACCCAGGCGGCCCAGATGAGCGCCGGTTCTCCGGCGAGTGGATCCACCCGGGCGGCGTGCACACACTGCGGGCCGCGGGACTACCCCTGGACGGCCCGCAGTTCATGCGCAATCACGGATTCATCGTGCACACCACGGACGGTGACCAGCCGATCACGCTCACCCACCCCGACGCGACGGCGATCAGCATGCCGCACCACGTCCTGACCGAGTTCCTGCATCACGCGACACAGGACCACCCCGGAATCACGGCACTGACCGGCCACCGAGTGCTGTCGGCCACCCCCACCGGCGAAGCGCAGACCACCAACGGCCACTACCGGGCACGGCTGGTGATCGGGGCGGACGGCCGCACATCAGCCGTCCGCCGAGCCCTGCGACCACACGAAGCACACCCCATACGCCTGTCCCACACCGCCGGCCTGCTCCTGCAAGGCGCGGATCTACCGACCGAGGAGTACGGGCACATATTCCTCGGCGGCCCCGGACCCGTGCTGGCCTACCGCCTCACCCCCGACCTGCTGCGTGTCACGTTCGACATTCCCCACCCACCACCACCCGCCAGGGCGGCCGCCCGATACGTGGGCCACCGCTACCTGCCTTTCCTCCCCCGAGCCCTACGCACCGCCCTGCGCACCTGGCTGGCCACCGGCCGCCGGTTCCAATGGGCCGTCAACTCCTTTCGCCCACGCACCTTTTACGGCCAAGGCCGCGTCGCGCTGATCGGTGACGCACTGGGGCACAACCACCCCCTGGCCGCCCACGGCATGACCATGGCCGTCATGGACGCCGAACGACTCGCCCACTCCCCCAAGCTCGCCCACTACGCCACACAGAGCGCCATCACCTGGACCCCCGAGCACGTTGCAGCTGTACTGTGCCGGCTGTTCATCGCCCCCGATACGACCTCGCAGGTGCTGCGCGACAGCCTGTTCACCGACTGGCGCACACACCCCGAGCGAGCGCGCCAGGCCATCCAGCTCCTTGGCGTCCTCGACACCCGCAGAACACCCGTGGCCACTACGTTCCTGCACACGGCCCTGGGCACTTTGCGTATCGCAGGCCCGTCGGGCACGCCGCCGTCGCGCTGGCCAGCTTCCCTCAAGGAGCTGCTGTCCTGGTCCGCCTGGCTCAGCTCACCACACCCCCCGGCGCAAGCGGAGCGAGGCCGAGGCCGAGGCTGAGCATGCTGAACAGCAGGCCAGGCTTGGGATGGGGCCTAACGTCGTGGCCCTCATCTGACGGCATCGGGACCTCGACGATCGAGCCGAGGCGATCTGCGAACCAGGTGGACCAAGACCCTGTTACGGGGCGAGCCGGCGGCTGGATCCGTTCACGAATTCCTGACGGCTGGCGGCGATCAGCCGGTACACCTCGCGGGCAACGTACCGCTTCAGACAGCGGATGATCTCGCGCCGGGACTTTCCCTCAGCCGCCCGCCGCTCGTAGTACGCCTGCGTACGCGGATCCCAGCGCAACCGGGACAGCACAATCCGATGAAGAGCGGCGTTGGCCTGCCGGTTGCCGCCGCGGTTGAGCCGGCGATGCTGCCGGCTGCCAGATGAGTATTCGACCGGGCTGGCCCCACACAACGCCGCGAAAGACGCCTCACCCCGCAGGCGGTCGCTGTTGTCCCCCAGGGCCGTCAACAGCACCGCCGCACTGTGCGGTCCAACCCCGACAGCATCGAGCAGGCGCAGGTAATGCATCCCGATCAGCTCAGACAGGCGCTGCTCCAACACTCGAGCCTGCCCATCAAGGTGCTCGATGCGTTCCGCCAGCACCCGCACCGTGAACCTGGTCGCCCGCACGACCGGATCCACCTCCTCACCGCCCTCGCTCAACTGCAGGCAGGAAAGGGTGAGACGACGGCGCGACAGACTCCTCAGCTCCTCTCTGAGGGCCGGATCAGCGGTGACCAGCAGGGCCTTGATCTGGTTCACGGCCTGCCGTTTGGCTTTCACCGCAGAGTCTTTCGCCATCAGGTACATGCGCGCGATTTCAACCGGGCCATCCCCTGTCTTCACCAGGGACTGTGCACGGCCGCTGAGCACAGACCGGGCGGCAGCAACCGCATCGCCCTCGTCGGACCTGCTCCGTCGGCGCCGCGCTGCAGGCCCAGGGCCAGGAGCCTCGACCACCGTGATGCCTTGAGTCAGCGGATGGCGAGACAGCGCCGCGCCGTAATTGCCGGAGCACTCCACACCGGCACGTCGAACCACACCCCACCGGCCGGCCTACTCGGCAAGTCGCCTGTAGCCACTCGCTGTTGCCGGGAAACGGTCCACACCCAACACGTGACCCGTCAACGCAACGACAGCCGCAACGTGAACATCGCGATGCGTGTCGACCCCCAGCACCACCTCATCCGCATCGGCAGCGCGGCCCGCGGCTCGAGGCGGGTGTGACGACTCGATGGCTCATCCCCCGTCGAAGGTCAGCAGCCGCGCCGCTGGCCCGGAGAGCGGTCACCAGTGACACGGTGCAGATAACACCTCGCAGTGCAGTGCTCCAGACACGCTCGCCCGGCCCAGCGTCCAAGCACACTGCCTCGCCCCGCGTCGACACAGGATGGTCAGGACACGTCGGTCCGAGATGTCAGGAGCCAGTCCGCGGGACAGCAGCCTCGTTCCCTGTCATGCTCCCCCACCGCCGCGCGCTGCAGTGTCCCCTCCAGCGCATTTGAGTGCGCCCGCATGCAGGGCAACAACGACCGGCCCATATGCGCCACCCCCTGTACCGCAGACCCTCATAGGCGCGCTCGGCGAACTGAGCTGGAGCCTTTGACCGCAGGCTGCGGCCACACCGGATCGTCCCACTGCGGCCGCAGCCCGTCGCATCGAGTTCCGATCTGCATGGCGACCAACCAACACGAGCCATGAAGACGGGAGTTGGACTGTCGGTGGCTCATGGCATCCTTGAAGGCACCACATACTGCGGATCATTTGCGGAATATTCTGAGGGATAAGACCGTGTATCCTCAGCGAAGTTGAGACTTGCCAGGGTTGGAGGTGGGCCGTGAGTGATCAGCCGGAATTGGTCGCAGACCCCGCCATGCTCGCCCTGGCGCGCGACTCGCGGGGGTGGACCCAGGCCGAGCTTGCCGAGCAGATGTCGCGCGTGGAGGGCCGCCCCATCACGCAGGGGTACGTCAGCCGGGCTGAATCCGGACGGATCCCGGTCCGGGCCGATCGGGTGCTCTTGTTCGCCGCCGCGCTTCGCTTCACACCCGAGCTTCTGTGCCAGGCTGCCGATACGGCCGGGGTGGGCATCGGGCTGATACACCATCGCAAGCGGGCCTCGCTGGGAGCTCCCGCGCTGCGCCGGATCCATGCGACGCTGACGCTCACCCGCCTCCAGGTCGAAGCGGTGACACAGGCAGCGGCCCTCCGTCGCCCCCACCGGTTCAGGCCCATCGAGGTCAACGACTTCGATACCCCCGCGGACGCTGCGGAGACGCTGCGCGAAGAGTGGAACATTCCCGCCGGCCCCATCGACGACCTGGTCGCACTGCTCGAAGACGCCGGCGCCCTGGTCGTCGTCCGCGATCTGGGCACCACCGAACTCGACGCCGTCAGCCAGTGGCCGCAGGACCGGGCGCCGCTCGTGCTGCTTAACTCCACTACCCCTGGCGACCGTTCACGCTTCAGCCTCGCCCACGAACTGGGCCACCTGACCATGCATCACGAGCCGGGCGATGGACGTACGCAGGAGACCCAAGCCGACCGGTTCGCCGCCGAGTTCCTCATGCCGCACGAGGTGATCCTGAGCGAGCTCAAACCCGGCATCGACGTCGCCCGCCTCATGGATCTGAAAGCCCGCTGGGGAGTCTCCATGGCCGCACTCATCCGGCGTGCCGTGGACCTGGGCGTGATCAGCGAATGGCAATACCGCACGCTCATGGTCGAGTTGTCCGCACTCGGCTACCGCACCAACGAACCAATCGTCATCCGGCGCGAGACCCCGCGTCATATCGCTCAGGCCGTCACCCGGCTTGAGGGACAGCACCACCTCAGTGCGACCGAGACCGCTCACCTGGCGGGCCTGGGTCGTGAGGAGTTCCACGAGATCTACTTGTGCGCTACTTCTCCGTCCGGACACAAGGACGTGCCGGACCCTTCTGCGAGGTGATTCATGAGCAACGCCCCCGATCCGAGGCGGCGACCGCCCGCCGTGAAGACGCTCGACCACACCGTGGCAGCGGTGCCGCTCCTGCAGGGACGCATCCTGCTGCATGAACATGCACGCAACATTCCCCGGCCTCGCCCTGCCCTCGATGACAGGTTGAGCGGCGTGGTCATGACCGGCACCAACGCCGACGCACGCGCCTTCCAGCTCCGCACCGACGTCGGCTACCAGGGCACTTTGCTGATCGACAGCGCCGTGTACACCACCTACACGGCAACGGCAGAGGAGCCGTTCATGGCTCCTCCCGACGAACTGTTCGCCGCCGTGGACACCTCACTGAACTTCCAGAAGGCTCGAGGCGCAACCGCAGCACTAACACCCACCGGCTACATACCGCCGGCTAACTCCCGTGCCCTCAAGGCGGTAATGCGGGATGCCAACCGGATCGAGCGAGCTGACACGCTGGTCTCCCTTCCGATCGACGTCACCTGGCTCAACCAGGAGAACATCGCCCAGTTGATCGCTGTCTGCGCCAAGATCCGCCACCCGAAGGCGGTCATCCTCTTTCGCCAGTTCGACCCGCTGGGACAGACAAAGGACATCCCGGCCAACCTGCGCCGGCTGTTCACCGAGGTCGAGCACATGTCACTGCTGCGCACAGACCTCGCAGCACTCGACGTGATGGCGCACGGCGCCCTCTGCGCCGGAATCGGCGTGCAGAGTTCGCTCCGCCACGCGATACCGCCCGACGAGAAGGCCCAGATAGGCAAGCGCGGCGGCGGGCCCACGTACCCGCACATCCTGATGCCGCAGTTGATGTGCTTCAAGGGCGCCGAGTTCTTGTCCAAGGTCTACGGCAATGCCGATCCGGCAACCTGCGACTGCGAGGAGTGCGACGGGCGCAGCCTCGACAGCTTTTACCTTGCCGATGGTGAAACGCGGCGTGAGGCCGAGAACCACAACATCCGCACCTGGGGCGCATGGATCAGCGACATGGCCAGCTACCGAGCCGGCTCCGCGCGTAAGACGTGGTGGCGCAACAAATGCGCTGCAGCCGTCGACCGTCATGCACTGGAAAACCAGCGCATCGGAGTGGGCGCGAGTCCCAAGTCCGGGTTCCAAGCACCCGCACCGCTCAAAGCATGGGCGACACTGCCCGTCACGCCGTAGCCGGAAGCCCCCTCAAGGGAGCTGACGGTGTACGTCTTCCAGGAATTTCCAGCCAGCAACCGTATGCCGCCTGCGCACGAAGGGACTTGGCAGCACTACAACCTCGACCGCATCCCCCTGCACGTGGAGCAATCCGATGCCGTAGAAGTCAGCGCGCATCACCGCCTCGTTCTTGCGCCGCAACACACCATCGACCAATACGGAACGAGCAGTGAATGGTGTAAACCGCTCGGCCCGCTCCATCGCCGACTCCCAGCTGCGTCCGGGCACGAACACCATGTCGACGTGGACCGGCTGGGTTGCCAGACGCGTAATCAATCCATCGCGTCGGACCACCGCCCCCTTCGGCAGGCACTTCAACGCTCGGCGTTCCCTGCCGTTCAGTGATCTCGCAGGAACAGGCTCGCCGAGCGGCAGCGCCATCAAGAGGTTCAAGGCATCCGGTCGCGTCAGGGGTGGCATACCCGCTGCCGCCCGTCGCTCCCGCTCTCGCGCCTCGAATCGGTAGGCCGCAACGACCTTCGCACCCTCGGCTTCAACAACTGCCAGGTTCGCATCGCGAGGCACGAGATCGCCAGGAGCCAACGCTCCCGCAACCACACCCAAGGGCTCACGTGCCGCGATTGCCATCGACCAACCCGCTCTCGTCCTGCACCGACGCTCTCCCCAGCAGGGCTGTACGCGCACATCCTTGCCGCTTGCCCCGCGCCACCGGAAGCAGCCTCAACAACAAAACCAACGGACCTCAACCAGCCCTAGACACGCGAACGCGTCCAAACGAACGGCAAGGCTAGTACGGACACTCGTGCGATCGTCGGCCGCCTCGCCGGATAGCTCCGCATCGGTCATCCGCCGCGGTCTCGCTGCGCAATCTGCACCCGCAACAGGTCGCGGACGAGCAACTGCGATCGTAGCCATCCCACGCCACGATGCCTACAGTTGTTCGAATCATTGGGCACTGCGACCTCCCGGACGCATCCCCTCCCAAGCCGCTGCCGACCAGTGCCGCGCCATCGACCTCGCAGACAGAACCCGCGCCGAAACAAGCCGACGGGGGTCAACATCTGTCACGTCCGAGTCACCAACTGCGTGGACGCGCCTGGACTGCGAGGACCGAACTCGGTCAAACGCTCCCGACCTGGACCACATGGACGCCAGAAGACGGCTTTGCCGACGTGTGCCAGGTCGTGCCCAGGGAGGGTCCCAGGATCAGGACCGGGGCGTCCTCCGGGCCGTCGAAGCGGTATTGCAGGGTGTTCTCGGGTGTCTCGCTCACGCCCTGCACGCTCTCATATCTCACTGCAGCCCCTTGTCGGGGGCGGTGAGGATAGGGGACGGATCAGGTGAAAGACGGCTCGGGGGACGTGCCGCACGGGCAGCGTACGACATGCCCCGAGGGCGCCTGGGCCTCCCCAGGCGCCCCCCCCACCGAGCAACGGCCATCGACCGCCGTCAGCCGCCGTACACGCCGACCTCACGCAGCGAGTAGCCCCATTCGGTGCCGCGCTGCACACCCTGGATCCGAACGTGACGCGCCTGTGTGCTGTCGAACCGTGCGGTGTCCAGACCGCCGTCACCGGAGTCCGTGGACCATGCCGTCCGCCAAGTGCTGCCGTCCTGGGACAGTTCGACGCGGTACCCCTTCGCGTACGCGTCCTCCCAGTCGAGGGTGACGCGCCCGACCGGCTTCACGGATCCGAGGTCGATACGCAGCCACTGGTTCTCCTTCCACTCGCTGGCCCAGCGGGTGGCCTTGTCGCCGTCGACGGACTTGCCGGGTGCGAAGCTGACGAACGGGTTCCACCACTGTGTCGTGGAGGCCGTGACGGTCGCGCCCGAGGCGAGGTTCTGCCCGGGGTCGTGCTTCTCCGCGTTCCCCCAGGTGCGCAGGTAGGACTCGGCGCCCGCGAAGAGGTCGTCCACGACGTCCTGGCCGCCGACGATCCGGATGTCCTCGATCCAGTCCGGGACCATGCCGTAGTGCGCCGCTCCATTGGTGTTGAAGTCCCAAGTGCGCTCGCCGGTGGTCTGCTTGTCGATCACCGAGCCGCCGTCCGCGCTGCGGAAGGGGTACGTCACCGGGTTCGGGGTGTCCGCGCCGCGCGGGCCCGGCCAGCCGCCGACCCCGTTCATGTCGGTGCCGTAGCCGAGGCCGACGTCGTACTTCTCGCGCAGCGCGTCCGTGCCCTTGGCCTCCGCGCTGAAGCCTTCGGAGCCGCTCATGTAGCGGCCGATGAACCCGCCGAGCTTGTACAGCCGCTCGGTCCAGCTCATGTCCATCCAGCTGTGCGAGGAGATCACGCCCGGATACGAGGCGGACTCGAGGAGGTCGAAGGCCTGGCCCGCGGCCTTGACGCTCATGTGGTCGAGCTCCAGCATCATGCCGCGCTTCATCATGCCGCGCACCGCGTACTCGCCCAGGCCGGTCAGACCGCGGGTGTTGCACTGGGCGCCCGATGCGTACGTGGGCACGGACACCCCCTTCGGCAGGTGCTGTTCCGCCTGCGCCGCCGAGGCGTTGCCGATCGGGTTGTCGCGCTGCGGGCCACGACAGGTCTCCGTCTTCCAGAAGGTGCCGGTCGACAGGAACTGGCCCACGTTGATGGCCGTTCCGAGTGTGCCGGAGTCGAAGCGCACGCCGCACAGGGCGTTGTCGAACTTGTGGCACAGGAACATGCTGCTGACGCCGAGCTTCTTCAGCTCGTCCAGGCCGCGGTCGATGTCTGCCTTGCTGCACTGCGCGACATCCAGGATCTGCTTGCAGCCGAACGGTTCGGAGGTCTCGACTCCCAGGACGACGGCCAGCTTGCCCTGCTCGATGACCTCGCGGGCCTGCCCGCTGCTGGTGACGATGCGGAACCAGCCCTTGCCCGGGCCGCCGTACATCGTGTCGATGAAGTCCTGCATCTCGTACGTCTTCTTCGCCTCGAGACGGATGGCGTCCATCTCGTCGCAGCCGCGGTCCTTGAAGAAGTAGACGGAGCAGATCACGCCGTTGGTGACCAGGTCGTTGACGAGCACCCGCTGGCCGCCGCGCCAGGCCCGCTCGATCCAGGCGTAGTAGTTCTGCTGGTGGGTGAGCGAGTCGTGGGCGGGCCAGTCCTTGAAGGTGGGCCACCCGTGCGGATCGTGCTTGCCGTCGCCGCCCTTGGTGATCATGTCGAAGAGGGCGAGCGAGCCGTCCGGGTAGTGCTCGGGGCAATCCTTGAGCGCGTCGGCGACGCCCTGCTCCGAGAACGGTTTGCCGCAGATCAGCCGGCCGCCGAAGCCCTCGTTGGACATGATGTGGTCGTGCGCGTCGACGAAGCCCCTGACCCTGCCCTGGGCGTCGGTGCCCTTGAAGGGCTCACCCGTGACGTTGATCTGCGAGTCGGGCTCGGGCCGCGCGGTCGGCGTCCACCAGTCGCGCTCCGCCGCGGAGTTGGCCTCGGTCCCGGCGCCCGGGTCCGCGGCGGAGGCGGGCATCGGGCCGATGAACAGGGAGAACACGGCGAGGAGCAGTGACACAACCGTGAGGGGTCCGAGTCTGTGACGCGGAGGTTGAACCATGGTCATCACTCACCTTGATTGACATGCGCACGCAAGTTACTGACGAGTTTTCAGAATCGCGAGCCGCGGGAGCATAGTCAACGGTCCCGGCCGAAAAAGATGAGGATTCCTCAGTTTTGATGAACTGGGCGTCGGATGCCGCTGGTTGAGGGACATCGTCGAGCCGCGCCGCGGGTGCGATGGACAAGGCGACGCCCGGGCAGTCGAGGAGTACGAGTACGTGGTCGTGATGGCGGGAGGGGACGAGCGGGCGGCCGCCCGGAAGGCGTGCGGGTCCCAGGTGGAGGTCCCAGGTGGAGGTCGTCGAGGAGGGCGGTGACGTCCTCGGCGTCGACTGCAACTTCAACGGCTGGGGCGACAGGCAGGTCCACGCGAACGACGCCGGGGCCGGCCGTTCCCAGGCCTGCCCGCCGACTCCTGGTCGCGGCGGGATCCAGTGCGCCACCCACGACCGGCCCGGCAAGCCGGCCGCCTGACCACGGCGTACGGCGTACGGACCGGTCCGCGGGTGGGCCGGCTGCTCAGCGCGTGCCGGGTTCGCCCTTCGCGTAACCCGGCTTGAGCGGCATGTTCTGGCCCGGCAGCACGCTCGCGTTGATCTCCAGGGTGGCGAAGTGGACGCCCGGCTTGAGCTTGGTGCCGAGTACGTCGTTGAGCTCCTTGACGTACGCCCCGGTCAGATTGAACCGCCAGTTGTCAGGGCCGAGGCTGACCTTTCCCTGGTTGATCCGCGGCTCGAGGAGGTGGGTGAGGAAGTCGACGGTGTCGTAACTGGAGAGGTGCAACTGGTGCGGGGTGCGCTTCTCGTCGATGTACGCGTTGCCGCTGGCCTTGTTGATGAACGGGAAGTCGTGCAGCCAGAACCCGTCGATCCGGTGCGAGCGGCCCGTGTTGGGGTTGGTGAACTTCCAGCCGCCCGGATACCAGATCCGGCCGTTGAAGACGTTGATAGCGCTGTAGCCGTCGGAGCCGACCGGGGTCCAGATGCCCTTGCCGCCCTTCAGAGCTCCCACCGGGCAGATCGCCTCGATCTTGATCCCGGCGCGCTTCATCTCGGCGAGGAACTCCTCGCCCATGGGCAGCGTCCCGGTGCCGGACTGCGCGAAGAACCACCAGGCGAGCCCCGTGCCGGGGATCTCGTCGTAGTAGTGCCCCTCGGGTTTGTCGTTCTGCCCGGTCGGCGGGTTGTAGAAGGACGGCCCGCAGTTGGTGGCCGGCGGATTGCCCTTCGGATACGTGGGGTCAGGTCCTGCGGCCTGGGCGGCCGAGGCGGTCAGGGAGAGCAGCACCGCGGCGGTCAGGGCCACGGTCGACTTGGTGAGACGCACGGGAGGACTCCCTCGGTGTGACCCCCCTGGTACAGGCATCACTCCATCCGACGCCGGGCCGGTCGTCGCGCTGGATGCGGCCGTACGGGCCTGCGGGCCTGCGGGCCGTCCGGACCTGCGCGGGTGCACCTCCTCCGGGCTCCCGGGCGCATCCGGGCCCCCGGGCGCATCCGGGCCCCCGGGCGCATCCGGGCTCCCGGGCGCACCGGAAGTGACGCACCGTCAGCACACTTCCGGATGTATCGGGCGCAGTACGGCATACGCCGCGAACCAACGCTCGTTGTTCCGCCGAGAGTTCACACCGGCACAATCCGGTGGCCAAGTAGGAGGCACTCCTTGGATGCCGGCACCACCCTGCTCGGCTCGACGCTGGCCTGCGTGGGGGTCCTGGGCGCCGCCTTGGTGGCGTACCTCGGCAAACGCGGCGAGAACGCGCTGACCGGGTACTCGAGTTTGACGGAGCGGTTACAGAGCGAACGCGACCGCCTTGAGCGCCAGCTGGCCGAGCGCGACTCGCGCATCGCCGAACTGGCCACCCTGCACGCGGCCGACCAGTCGGAGATCGCCCGGCTGCGCCTCGATGTGCACCGCCTCGGAGGCCCGCAGTGATCCATCCCGTACGACGCCGCGCCCCGTTTCCGGGGGGCGCTCGGTGCGTCGCCCCCGCTTCGGTCCTCGCCCGCCCCCGGAGGCACCCGTGACCAACCGCATCGAGCGGCTGCTCGCGCTGCGCTGGCGCAAGGTCTTTCTCGTCTGTGTGCTGATCGCGCTGTGCGGGATCGCCGTGATCCTGTGGGCGCGCATCGACGAGGGCGAGCGCCGGGCCGACCAGCTGGCCCAGGAGACGACGCGCAGGGGCGAGGCCCTGTCGACGCTCGCCGAGGATGTCCGCACGCTGCGCCGGCAGGTCTCGGCGGCGGGTGGTACCCCGGCCGTGCCCGATCCGTCGGAGGCGGTGGACGATCTGCTGGCCCGGGTCCGGGCACCGGCCGGAGCTCCGGGTGCGCCCGGCAAGGCCGGCCAGAGCGGGGCCCGCGGAGAGCGCGGTCCCGCCGGCCCTTCGGGTCCCCCCGCCGCGGACGGTGCGCCTGGCCCCTCGGGTGAGCCGGGGGCCAGTGGCGCCCCTGGTCCCGCGGGTGCGGACGGCGCCATGGGTCCGGCCGGTCCTGCGGGTCCGCCCGGCGACGGCGGTACGAGGGGTGAGCGGGGCGACACCGGTCCGGCCGGACCCGCGGGCCCCGAGGGTGTGCAGGGTCCGCGCGGTGAGGCCGGTCCGTCCTGTCCCGACGGCTACAGCCTCCAGGTGCCGGCCACGGATCCCGACGCCCTCGTCTGCCGGCGCGGAATCGCACCCTCGCCGTCCCAGGCGGCGGCGATCCTGCCGGTCCTGCCGACGCTGCGGCGGCGGCCGGGCCATGAGGAACAGGACGAGGGCGGCGGCGAGGAGTCGGCCCTGGCATAAGGCGGGGAGCCGGCACCGGCGTGGGCGAGGAGCCGGCACCGACACGAGGCAGGCGCGCCCCGGCGCGAGGCGGGGACGGGGGCGCGGAAGCAGACGCGGACAGGGACGACGCGGAGGCGGAGGCGGACGCGGACGCGGACGCGGACGGTCGAGCGTCCCGCCCCGTAACGCAGCATTCCGGAGTTCAGGCGCGCAGCAGTTCCCCCATGGTCGCGGCAGCCTTCACCGACGCGTCGGCACAGCAGTTGTTGAACAGGACATGCACCGCGGCGCTCTCCTTGGCGAGGATGCGGATGCGCGGCACCCACTCCTCCAGCTCGTGCCGCTCGTACGTATGCCGGTAGCGGTCCTCCTTGGAGCCGCGTCCCCAGTGCGCGCTGCGGCCGTGGAAGCGGACGACCGAGAGCTGCGGCGAGGTGGCGCGGACCTCCGGCGGGAGGCCGGGGGCGTCGACGCCGGCGAAGGTGATCCGGTGGCGTGCGAGGACGTCGGTGACCAGGGCGAACGCCTCGGGCTCGTACCAGTCCGGATGCCGCAGCTCGACGGCGATCGGTGCCCGGCACGACTCGGCGCAGCGCAGAATGCGTTCGACTGCGTCGGCGCCCGGTGCGAACCAGGGCGGGAACTGGAACAGCACACAGCCGAGCCGGCCCGCTTCGCGCAGCGGCTCGATGCCCGCGTGGAAGCGGCGCCACAGCTCGGCCGTGGTGTCGGCGGGCAGGTCGCCGGCCCGCAGTCTGCGCCCGGGCGGGCCCGCGGGACGCAGGTCGGCGGGCAGCGCGCGGACGGGGACGGAGTGGCCGGTGAAGGGGGCGAACGCCTTGATGTCGAAGGTGAATCCGGGTGGTGTGCGCTCCACCCAGAGCCGGGAGTTCCGTGCGCTCGGCAGCGCGTAGTACGTCGAGTCGCTCTCGACGACCGTGAACTGTGTCGCGTAGAACCGCAGCCGCCCCTCGGCGTCCCTGCTGCCGGTCGGGTACCAGCCCGATGACACGAGTGCCGGGTCGGTCCAGGAGCAGGTCCCCACCCGCACCGCGGGCTCGGCGAGGCCGCTCACGGTGCCTCGGAGCGCGGTCCGAGGCGGATCACGATGCCTTTGGACGTCGGGGTGTTGCTCTGGTCGGCCACGCTGTCCAGCGGGACGAGAACGTTGGTCTCCGGGTAGTACGCGGCGGCGCAGCCGACGGGTGTGGAGTACGGGACGAGCCGGAAGTCCTCGGCCCGGCGCTCGGTGCCGTCCCGCCAGACGCTGATCACGTCGACCCGCTCGCCGTCGGCGAAACCCAGGGCGCGCAGGTCGGACGGGTTGACCAGGAGGACGCGGCGCGACCCGTGGATGCCACGGTAGCGGTCGTTCATGGTGTACGGGACGGTGTTCCACTGGTCGTGCGAGCGCAGGGTCTGGAGCAGCAGATGGCCATCGGGTGCTGTGAGCCCCTCGAAGTCGTTGCGGGTGAACTGCGCTTTGCCGCTGGGCGTGGGGAAGACGCCGTCGTTGACCGGGTTCGGCAGGCCGAAGCCACCGGGCTTGGCCACCCGCGCGTTGAAGTTGTGGAAGCCCGGCACGACCCGGGCGATCCGCTCCCGTATATGACCGTAGTCCGCCTCGAACTCCTCCCAGGGGACGGCCACTTGGTCGCCCAGGGTGCGGCGGGCGAGCCTGCTGAGGATCGCGACCTCGCTGAGCAGGTGCTTCGACGCGGGCTCCAGGTGGCCCGCGGAGGCGTGCACCTGGCTCATGGAGTCCTCGACGGTGAGGAACTGCTCGCCGCCGCTCTGGCGGTCACGCTCGCTGCGGCCGAGCGTCGGCAGGATCAGCGCGGTGTCGCCGCACACCGTATGGGAGCGGTTGAGCTTCGTTGAGATGTGCGCGGTGAGCCGGCAGCGGCGCATCGCGTCGGCGGTGAAGTCGCTGTCGGGTGTGGCGCGTACGAAGTTGCCCGCGAGCCCCAGGAAGACCTTGATCCTGCCCTGGTCCATGGCCCGGATGGCGTTCACCGTGTCCAGGCCGTGCCCGGTGGGCGGCTTGAACGCGAACTCCCGCTCCAGGGCGTCGAGGAAATCCTGCGGCATCTGTTCCCAGATGCCCATGGTCCGGTCGCCCTGGACGTTGCTGTGGCCGCGGACCGGGCACACGCCCGTGCCGGGTTTGCCGATGCTGCCCCGTAGAAGAAGGAAGTTGACCACCTCGCGGATGGTGGGCACCGCGTGCTTGTGCTGGGTAAGGCCCATCGCCCAGCAGACGATGATCCGTTCACTGGTGAGGACCCGGCCCCTCAGTTCCTCGATCTGCGCGCGCTTCAGCCCCGTAGCGGCGAGGACCTCCGGCCAGGAGACGCTCCGGCGCAGGTGGTCGGCGAACTCCTCGAAACCGTCGGTGTGTTCCTCGATGAAGGCGCGGTCCAGGACCGTGCCCGGCGCCGCCTCCTCGGCTTCGAGCAGCAGCAGGTTCAGGGCCTGGAACAGGGCGAGGTCGCCGCCGAGGCGGATCTGGAGGAACTGGTCGGCGATGTTGGTGCCGCGGCCGATGACCCCGCTCGGTTTCTGCGGGTTCTTGAAGCGCATCAGGCCCGCTTCGGGCAGCGGATTCACGGCGACGATCTTCCCGCCCCTGCGCTTGGCCACCTCGAGCGCGGACAGCATCCGCGGATGGTTGCTGCCCGGGTTCTGACCCAGGGTGAGGATGAGGTCGGCGTGGTGGAGGTCGGGCAGGCTCACATCGCCCTTGCCGATGCCCAGCGTCTGGTGGAGCGCGGTGCCGCTGGACTCGTGGCACAGGTTGGAGCAGTCCGGCAGGTTGTTGGTGCCGAGCGCGCGGGCGAACAGCTGCAGGACGAACGCGGGCTCGTTGCCGGCCCGGCCCGAGGTGTAGAAGACCGCCTCGTCGGGGGTGTCGAGGGCCCGCAGCTCCTCGGCCAACAGACCCAGCGCGTCATGCCAGTTGATGGGCTCGTAGTGGTCGGAGCCGGGCCGCTTGACCATGGGGTGGGTCAGCCGCCCCTGCTGGTTCAGCCACCGGTCGGAGGCCCGCGCGAGCCCGGAAACGGAATGGCGCGCGAAGAACTCGGGGGTGATACGGCGGGATGTCGCCTCGTCGTTGGTGTGCTTCGCGCCGTTCTCGCAGTACTCGTTGACGTGCCGCTCGCCCGGCTCCGGGTCGGGCCAGGCGCAGCCCGGGCAGTCGAAGCCCCTGGTCTGGTTCAGGTCGAGCAGAGTGCGGCCCGCACGCCGCGGGGATGTCTCGGCCAGGGAGTAGCGGACCGCCTCGGCGACCGCCGGGACACCGGCCGCCCATGTCTTGGGCGGCGTGACCCTCGCGTGCTCGCCACCAGGGTCTGCCGTCGACGACTCTCGCACCGCGTCAGCCTTTCGTTCGGTCTCGCCGGGTCTCCTGGTCACAGGCGCGCCTGGCCACTGGTTCTCCTGATCGCCGGCCCTTCCGTCCTCCGGCCTCCGGCTCTCTTGATCGCCGGCGCTCCTGATCGCCGGTTCACCCCAAGGGCCCGGCAGGGTCAGCCCGTCGGCCAGTGCGGCACCGGCCGGGGCGTGTGTGCGGCGTGCGGTTTCACCTGGCCGCCGCTGATGGTGCCGCGCCACTCGCCGGTCTCCTTGCCCTGGCCCTCGATGTACTCCTTGAAGCCCCGCAGGCTGCCCTGGACCTGCCTGCGGACCAGACCGAGGGCGTCACCGGTCCGCTCGAGGAGACCCTGCGGAGCGAACTCGAGGCGGTACGTCACCCGGCAGCGGCTGTCGCCGAGGGGCTCGAAGCGCACCGTCCCCGCATGGTGCGGCTCGTCCAGGCTGCACCAGGCCACCAGTTCGTCGGGGCGCTGCTCGACCACCTTCGCGTCGAACTCGCGGGTCACGCCGGCGATCCGGGTCACCCAGTGCGAGAGGGTCGCCTGCGGCTTGTCGACCCGCTCCACACCGTCCATGAACCGGGGGAAACTCTCGAACTGGGTCCACTGGTTGTACGCCGTCCTGACCGGCACATCGACGTCGACCGAGCCCTCGATCATGCTCATGCCTGCGCAGCCTCTCCGTACCCGCGGGGTGGGAGTGTGCCGCGTACCCCGGCGGGCAGGGGTCAATCCCGCACGATCCGGGCTGCGCGCCGGGCGCGGTGTTGGCATGATCGCGCTGGGCGCGCTGCTCATGCGCGGCCGCACATTGGCGTCCCGGGCGAGGTGATCCCGTATGGCAGCTGCCGCACTCATCGTCATCGACATGATCAACACCTATGAGCACGACGATGCCCAGCTCCTGCTGCCCTCCGCCAAGGCGGCTCTGCCGGCGCTGCTCGAACTGATCGAAGGCGCGCGCGAGCAGGGCGTCCCGGTCATCTACGCCAACGACAACTTCGGCGAGTGGCGCTCCCACCACGGGGAGATCCTGCAGACGGCCCTTGACGGTCCGCACGCCGATCTCGTGCGCCCGCTCGCGCCGGACGAGAACTCACTGTTCGTCGTCAAGGCACGGCATTCGATCTTCTACGAGACCCCGCTCAGCTATCTTCTGGCCCAGCAGGACATCGATCATGTGGTCCTGTGCGGTCAGGTCACCGAGCAGTGCGTCCTGTACTCCGCCCTGGACGCGCACATCCGCCACCTGCGGGTCACCGTGCCCTACGACGCCGTCGCCCACATCCACCGGGACCTGGCCGATGCTGCCCTGCGCATGATGGAGCGCAACATGAGCGCCCAGGTGGTCGCCGCGGACGAGGTCGACTTCGGCGCGTGCCAGGGATAAGCGCGTGCCAGGGATAAGGCACCAGGTCAGGACCACCCAATAGGGCACCAGGTCAGCTCGCACCCATACGGCACAGGTCAGTTCTCCACCCACTGCCGCAGGGCGTCCGAAGCGCGGCGGCACTCCTCCCACAGGCGGGTGGCCTCCACGACGAGCACGCCGTACGGGCGCGACGGATCGGCCAGCGGCAGGCCCTGCCGTACGGCTTCTTCGGCCAGCCCGTGGCGCAGCGCGCCGGCCTCCTCGGCCAGCCCGCTCAACCGGCGTGCCTGGGCGGGCAGCCTGTCCTCGTCAAGGTCACCGAGGACCTGGGCGAACTCCTGCAGGGCATCCAGGAAGCGCGCGTAGTTCCGCAGGAAGTCCCCGTCCCTGTGCCGCTCGTGCTCCTCGTGCCACTGGTCGAGGCTGCGCTGCAGCGAGGCCGTCTGGTAGAGCGTGCGCACCAGCGCCTCCAGCACGGTCGCGTACCCGTCGAAGCTGGTGTGGCCTCGGTGTCCGCGCAGATACCGGCGGGGGTTGAAGGAGACGCTCTCCTGGGCCGTGCGCAGATCCGCCCTTGCCTGTGCGATCAGGGCGTCGGTGTGGTCGAGCCGCCCGGTGCGCTCCGCGCCCCGCTCCTCTTCGCGCAGGGCCGACGTGGCATCCGCGAGCAGCCCGGCGAAGGCCCGGGCGAGGATGCCGATCCCGGACTCGGCGCTGCGGTGGCGCATCGGCGGTACGAGCGCGAGGTGGACGGCCGTGGCCGTGGCGCATCCGATCAGGACGAGCAGCACGATCTGGCCGAGGTGCGCGAGGCGGTCACCGGGCTCGGCGGCGACGAAGGTGGCGAAGGCGAAGAACGCGGCGGTCGGCACCTGCGCGCCCTGCGCACCCAGCTTCGCCCACCGCCCGATCCCGAGTGTCACGAGCGCGACCAGGGCGAACGCCGGCCAGCCGGGCCCGAGCGTCAGCGCGAGGGCCGTCTGCACGGCGACGCCCACGACCACCGCTCCCGTGTAGCGGAGCGAATGCAGCACCGACCGGTAGACCGTCGTCTGCATCACCAGGACGGCCGAGAACGGGGCGAACGCCGGCGACTGAGCCCGCATCAGATGGTGGGCGACGAACCACGCCAACGTCGCGGCGAGCGCGCTCTTGCCGATCAGGAGCGCGGTGTGCCGCTCGTGACCCGACCGGGCCAGCGCGCGCCGCCACCAGTGCGCGGTCCCGTTCAGCCGTTCCCTGAAGATCTTGGTCATCAAGGGATACGCGGTACCCCGCGGCCCACGACGTATGTACGGACGCGGCCGCCTCTCGCGTCACCTGGGCGCAGGGCCGAGCCCGTGCCCTCATGCGGGCATCTTCTGCGGCAATCGAGGCACTCAGTCCGGATGAGCGCACACCGCACCTTCGACACCGATCCGCTGCCCGGCCGCGACGAGTCGTACTGGATGGCGACGAGCCCGACGACGGACCTGCCGCCGCTGTCCGCCGACACCGAGACGGACGTCGTGGTCATCGGCGCCGGCATCGCGGGCCTCAGCACCGCCTGGGAGCTGGCCCGCGCCGGGCTGCACGTCGTCGTCCTGGAGGCCGACCGCATCGCCGCCGGGGTCTCCGGACACACCACCGCCAAGGTGTCCGCGCTGCACGGTCTTGTCTACGACAGGCTCCTGAGCACGCGCGGCGAGCAGGCGGCGCGGCTGTACGCCCGGTCCCAAGTGGGCGCCGTCGAGCGCATCGCCACCGTCAGCGCCGAGCTGAAGGTGGACTGCGCGTGGGAGAGGCGCCCGGCCTACACGTACACCACCCGCCCCGAGAACCGTTCCGTGCTGCGGGCGGAGGCGGACGCCGCCCGGGCGGCAGGGCTCGACGCGCATTACGTCGAGGAGACCGGGCTGCCCTTCGAGGTGGCGGCGGCGGTGCGCGCGGAGGGGCAGGCGCAGTTCCATCCGCGCGCCTATCTCCTCGCCCTGGCCGAGGACGTACGGGCGCGCGGCGGCGTGATCCACGAACGGACCCGGGCCACCGGACTGCACGAAGGCTCCCCGTGCCGGGTCACCACCGAGGCCGGCCACACGGTGACCGCCCGGGACGTGGTCGTGGCCACGCACTATCCGGTCTTCGACCGCGCGCTGCTGTTCGCGCGGCTCTCGCCCCGCCGTGAACTCGTCGTCGCCGCACCCTTGCCGGCCGGTCAGGACCCGGCCGGCATGTACCTCACCGAGGATTACGGAAAACGGTCCGTGCGGACCGCCCCGTACGGCGACGGTGGACGGCTCCTGATCGTGACGGGTGAGAGCTTCACCCCGGGCGAAGGCGATCCGGCCGCCGGATTCGCCCGGCTCGACGCGTGGATGGGCGCGCACTTCTCCGTCGGGGCGACCGCCTACCGCTGGGCGGCGCAGGACAACGACGTCAGCGACACCGTCCCGATGATCGGCCGGTACCACCCGGGCGCCCGCCACACCTATGTCGCCACCGGCTTCGGCGGCTGGGGCATGAGCGGCGGCGTCCTCGCCGGACAGCTCCTGACCCGGCTGCTGCACGGCGAGGAGCCGCCGTGGAAGCGCCCGCGCTCCCCAGGCAACAGGCCGATGTGGCACGGCCCTTCGTGGGTGACCGCACCGGCCCCGCGCATGTCGATTCGGTCGCCGAGATCGCGCCGGGCACGGGGGCGGTGGTACGGCTCGACGGCAGCCGCTGCGCCGTCTACCGCGACGCGTCGGGCAGCGCGCACGCCGTTTCGGCCCGCTGCACCCACCTCGGCTGTCTGGTCGCCTTCAACCAGGCCGAGACGGCGTGGGAGTGCCCGTGCCACGGCTCGCGTTTCGCCCCGGACGGCTCGGTGCTGCAAGGGCCTGCCACTCGACCGCTCGCGCCTCGGGACGTGCCGAAGGAGTAGGGCACGCAAGCCTCGGGGAGGGGCACGTGAGGGGTGCCTCAGGGAGGGGGCAGGTGAGGGGCTGCCGAGGCAGGGCAGCCCCCTCACTCGCGTACGCGAGTGCCTTCACTCGTGTACGCGCCTGCGGTGGCTGGCGTCGCACCACGGATAGCGGCGGCTGCGGCGGCAGGTGCACAGCGCGACCCGGAAGCGGTCGGAGCGGACGGTGCTGCCGTCCTCCAGGGTGACCTCCACCGGGCCCTCGACCAGGAAGGGACCTTCGCGCTGGACGGCGATACGGCAGGGCTCGTCGGCGCGCGCCGACGGGGCGGGGCGTTCATCCGGGCGCCTAGGCCCGGCGGGCCGGTCCTCCGGGCGCCCCGGCGCGGCGGGCCGCCCGTCCGGTCCGTGCGGCGCCCTCACTTGGCGGATCCGGTGCCGCTCTGCACATAGGGCTCCCGCAGCGAGGTCGAGCCCGCGTCCCATCGGTCGAGCAGATACGTGCCGAACCGGTTCTCCAGGAAGCCGGTCGCGTCGATGCCGAGGACGATGTCGGGCGCGAGCTGCGGTTCCGTCTCCAGAAGCCCGCCGATCACCTCGTGGCGCACCACTTGTTCGTGCACGGCGTCCGCCTCGGCATGCTCGGTGTAGAAGTGCTCGGCCTTGGGCCCTGCCCCCGTACGGGACATGGCGCGGGCGAGGCGGCGCGAGCCCGGCGACGACGTGATCTCGACGGCGGCGAAGTGCCCGGCCAGGGCGCCGCGCAGCCGGCGGTGCAGCCCGAACAGCGACATGACGTTCACGGTGGCGAGAGCCTGTGCGCAGGCGGCGTCCAGATAGTGGCCATAGGCGGTGTCGAGGCCGAGGTCGCTCATCAGGCCGGCGAAGAGCACGGCGTGCACGCGCTCGGGCCGTCCGCCGCCGTACTCGTCGAACTCCACCGCCGCCATGGCCGCCTTGGCCCGCCCCCGCAGCCGGGGCAGCACCCAGGCGTGCGGATCCGCCTCCTTGAGGTGGTAGAGCGAACGGTGTGCGGCGTACTCCCGCAGCTGCCACAACTCGCCCTCGTCGCACAGTCGATGGGAGACTCCGGCCCCTTCGACGGGTTCGACGAGGAGCGCGTCGAGCGCCTCGTCCACGCTCCGGGGGCGGGCCGCGTCCTTGCGCAGCGCGGTGAGAAAGCGGTGCTCCAGGGCGCGGCGGAAGCCGAGCAGGTGCGGGTCCCATTCGTACGCCTCGTCGACGCCGGCGAATCCCCGGTAGTGGAGTTCGTAGCAGAGGTAGAGGGCGAGTTGGAGGTCGTCTCCGTACGGCTCGGCGCGGCGGACGAGCTCGGCGGCACAGCGGGAACCGGGGCCGCGGAGGGTGTCGATGACGCTGGCGGACAGGACGCCGCGCGGCTGGGGCAGCGCGGGACCCTCGATGGTGATGGGCATGGCAGACGCAGTGCTCCTGGATCGCGGTGGGGGGTAGGGCGGCCCGCGCCCGTACGGGAGTCAGGCGCCCGGCGGGTACCCGAACACCACCGGACCACACGGGACTTGCCCCGGACGCGACGGACCAGCCGGACCGAGGCGGTCAACCGTCATGCCAGGCAGACGACTTGGGGCCCCAACGAGGACCTGTGTTCAGCGAACGAGGACCGGTGTTCAGGCGGAGTCGCGGCCGAGCAGCCGCACGGCCGGTGAACCCGCGAAGAGCCGCGCGGCATTCTCGTAACAGACCGCGCGCAGCCAGGCGTCGCCGAGGCCGAGGCGCGCCAGGGAGTCCAGGGCGTGGGCGTACGGGTAGGGGATGTTCGGGAAGTCCGTGCCGAGCAGAATGCGGTCCTGGTGGTCGAGCAGGCGCGGCCGCAGGGCCGGCGGGAAGGGCGCCATGCGCTCGGTGAAGTCGGTGAACACCATCGTGGTGTCGAGGTGGACGTGCGTGAACCGGTCCGCGAGGTCCAGGAACTCGGCGTACTCGGGCGTGCCCAAGTGAGCGACGATCAGCCGCAGTTGCGGATGGCGGGACAGGACCGCACCGATGGGGCCGGGCCCGGTGTGCTTGCCCGGTACGGGTCCGGAGCCGCAGTGCGTGACGACGGGGGTGCCGGATTCCGCCAGGATGCCCCACACGTCGTCGAGCAGGGGATCAGTCGGGTCGTACGCTCCGACCTGGAGGTGCGTCTTGAAGACCTGCGCGCCCGACTCGATCGCCCGGCGGACCTCGTCGGCGGCGCCGGGTTCGGGGTAGAAGGTGCCCGTGTGCAGGCAGTCGGGGGTGCGGGCGGCGAACTCCGCGGCCCAGGAGTTGAGCCAGGCGGCCATGCCGGGCTTGTGCGGGTAGACCATGGCGGTGAAGGCGCGCACGCCGAAGTCCCTTAGCCGCCGCACCCGTTCGTCCTCCGCGTCGCGGTAGGTGATGGGCCAGTCCACACCGGTCATGGGTCCGACGGCGTCGAAGTACGCCCACACCTTGTCCATGACCCGCTCGGGCATGAAATGCGTGTGCACGTCGATCAGGCCCGGCAGACCGAGCCCGCGCCAGAAGGCACCGACCTGCGCCGCTTCGTCCACTCCCGCGCCCACCGCTGCGTCCACCGTCGTCGTCCGTTTCCTCGTGTGAGGGTGCTCGGCCACCCGCAGCAGGATTGCGTACGGGAGTACGGCGCCGCTCCCCGCCCCCGGCCCGCGGACCCTTCGCACCCGTTTAACGCGGACCCTTCGCACCCGTTTAATCGGTTGCCCGGCCCGCGTACGCCCTGCTCTACTCGCAGACGTCCGCCGCGACGAAGCGGCCCAAGAGGAGGTAACGGCAATGCGCCAGACATTCATGTCCCGCTCGCTGACCCCGACCCCCTCTTCGAAGGACATGACGCTACGTGTCATCGGCATCGCCAACTCCGTCGCTGAATCTGGGCATTCTGGCCCATGTCGACGCAGGTAAGACCAGTCTGACCGAGCGGCTGCTGCATGCCGCCGGTGTGATCGAGGCTCCCGGCAGCGTCGACGCGGGAAGTACGCAGACGGATTCGCTCGCCCTGGAGCGGCGCCGCGGTATCACCATCAAGTCCGCGGTCGCCTCGTTCCCGCTCGGGCCGCCCGAGGACCGGGTGACCGTCAATCTCATCGACACCCCCGGCCACCCGGACTTCATCGCCGAGGTGGAACGGGTGCTCAGTGTGCTCGACGGCGCCGTGCTCGTGATCTCGGCCGTCGAGGGCGTCCAGGCGCAGACGCGGATCCTGCTGCGCACGCTGCGCCGGCTCGGCATCCCCACACTGATCTTCGTCAACAAGATCGACCGCGGCGGCGCCCGGTACGAGCACACCCTGCGGCAGATCACCCGGCGCCTCACTCCGGCGGCGCCCGCCATGGGCCAGGTGCACGGCATCGGGACACGACGGGCGCAGGCGCGGCCGTACGGCTGCGAAGACGCCGTATTCCAGCAGGCGTTGACCGAGGTGCTCGCCGAGCAGGACGACGAGCTGCTCTCCGCCTACGTGGAGGGCTCGGCCGTCCCGCGGGGACCCCTGCTCTCCGCGCTGGCGGCGCAGACCCGGGCGTGCCTGGTGCACCCGGTGTTCTTCGGCTCCGCGATGACCGGCGCCGGCCTCCCCCACCTCATGGACGGCATCCGCACGCTGCTGCCGTCCGCGGACGAGGGCGACGGCCGGCTCTCGGGAACGGTCTTCAAGGTGGAGCGCGGCCCCGCCGGCGAGAAGATCGCGTACGTACGGATGTTCTCGGGCGAACTGCGGCTGCGCGACCGGGTGCCGGTGGGCCGCGAGGGCTCGGCGCGTGAGGACTCGGCCCGGGACGGTTCGGCCCGGGACGGTTCGGCCCGGGACGGTTCGGCCCGGGACGGTTCGGCCCATGAGGGCAAGGTCACGGCGGTCGAGGTTTTCCATGCGGGCGCCGGGCAGCGGCGGGCCGTGGCGCGGGCCGGCGAGATCGCGAAGGTGTGGGGGCTCGGCGAGGTCCGGATCGGGGACTGGGTGGGCGCGGCCCGCAAGGAGACCTCCGACGCCCACTTCGCCCCGCCCACGCTGGAGACCCTGGTGGTCCCCGGCGAGGGCACGGACCGCGGTGCGCTGCATCTGGCCCTGGCCCAACTCGCCGAGCAGGACCCGCTGATCGGTCTCCGCCAGGACGAGGTACGCGGCGAGGTGCATCTCTCCCTGTACGGCGAGGTGCAGAAGGAGGTGATCCAGGCCACGCTCGCCGAGGAGTTCGGACTCGAGGTGGGCTTCCACGAGACGACGACGATCTGCGTCGAGCGGCCGGTCGGCGTCGGGTACGGGTACGAGAAGGACCTGCTGCCCTTCCTCGGCACGGTCGGACTGCGGGTGGAGCCGGCGCCGCCGGGCAGCGGGGTTTCGTTCGGTCTGGAGGTCGAACTCGGTTCGATGCCTTACGCGTTCTTCAAGGCCGTCGAGGAGACGGTGTACGAGACGTTGGGCCAGGGCCTGCTCGGCTGGCGGGTCGTCGACTGCAAGGTGACGATGACCCACTCCGGATACTGGCCGCGGCAGAGCCACTCGCACGCCACCTTCGACAAGAGCATGTCGAGCACGGCACGTGACTTCCGGCAGGTCACGCCGCTGGTCCTGATGGATGCGCTGCGGGAGGCCGGCACCCGGACCGAGGAGCCGGTGCACCACTTCCGGCTCGATCTGCCCGCCGACGCATTGGGTCCGGTGCTGCCGCTGCTCGGCCGGTTGCGGGCCGTGCCCGGGACGCCGGACATCCGGGGCGCGGCATGCTCGCTCGAAGGCGAGATCCCGGCGGCTTCGCTGCACCGGCTGGGTCAGCTGCTGCCGGGGCTGACGCGGGGCGAGGGTGTCGTGGAGTCGGCGTTCTCCGGATACCGCCCGGTGAGCGGTGAGGCGCCCGCCCGCGCACGGACCGATCACAACCCCCTCAACCGCAAGGAGTATCTGCTGGTGGTCACGCGGCTTCGATAGGGGCGGCGGCGGCATGAAGCGGCCTACGGGCGGGGCCTGGTCCCGGTGGGGCCGAGTGCGTTGATCGCGGGAGCGGTGACGCCGGGAGTGGTGGGGCCGGGAGTGGTGGGGCCCAGGGTGGTGACCGCGGGAGCGGTGACGCCGGGAGTGGTGGGGCCCAGGGTGGTGACCGCGGGAGCGGTGACGCCGGGAGTGGTGGGGCCGGGAGTGGTGGGGCCCAGGGTGGTGACCGCGGGAGCGG
>NZ_JAEIMH010000047.1:0-8443 GCF_016464295.1 Streptomyces sp. N35
CCTTGATCAGGTTCTCGGCCATGGGGGAGCCCATGATGCCGAGGCCGACCCATGCGCTCTTCGGGAGGTTGCTCATGATGGTGCCTTTCTCAAAATCTTCGATACGTCGATGAGTTGACGAGTCGTCCGCGGTACCGCCCACCCGCACAGCGGGCGGTGGCGCGGGCGTGACAGGTGAGGCGCCCGGGCGCGAGGGACGGCGGGCGGGGGGGCGGCGACGCGGGGCCCCCCGCCCCCCCCGCCCCGGGGCCTACGGGGCCTACAGGAGGCCCGGGGCTCAGATCTGCGAGCCGGAGAGGCGCCCGACCGCGCGGAGCAGGGCCGAGTGGTCCAGGCCGCCGTCACCCTGCGCACGCAGCGAGGCGACGAGCTGGGCGACCACGGCGCCGACCGGCAGCGAGGCACCGACATTGCGGGCGGCGTCGGTGACGATGCCCATGTCCTTGTGGTGCAGGTCGATACGGAAGCCCGGCTTGAAGTCGCGGTTGAGGAAGTTGTCCTTCTTGCGGGTCAGGACGGTCGAGCCGGCCAGACCACCGTTGAGGACGTCGAGCGCGGCCTTCAGGTCCACGCCGGACTTCTCCAGGAAGACCACGGCCTCGGCGCACGCCTGGATGTTGACCGCGACGATCAGCTGGTTGGCGGCCTTCACCGTCTGACCCGAACCGTGCGGACCGCACAGCACGATGGTCTTGCCGAGCGCGTCGAAGACCGGCTTGGCCTCGTCGAAGTCGGCCTTGTCGCCGCCGACCATGATGGACAGGACGGCCTCGATGGCGCCGGCCTCGCCACCGGAGACGGGGGCGTCCAGAACGCGGATGCCCTTCTCCTTGGCGGCCTTGGCCAGGTCGACCGAGGTCTGCGGGGTGATCGAGGACATGTCGATCAGGAGGGCGCCGGACTTGGCGTTCTCCAGGATGCCGTCGGGGCCGTAGGAGATGGCCTCGACCTGCGGGGACGCGGGCACCATCGTGATGACGACATCGGCGTCCTTGACGGCCTCGGCGATCGAGCCGGCCGCGGAGCCGCCGGCGGCGGCGAGACGGTCGAGCTTGTCCTGCTCGAGGGTGAAGCCGGTGACGGAGTAACCGGCCTTGATCAGGTTCTCGGCCATGGGGGAGCCCATGATGCCGAGGCCGACCCATGCGATCTTCGGGAGGTTGCTCATGATGGTGCCTTTCTCAAAATCTTCGATACGTCGATGAGTTGACGTGTCGTCCGCGGTACCGCCCACCCGCACAGCGGGCGGTGACGCGGGCGTCAGAGGTCAGGCGCCCGGCCGCGAGAGTCAGCGGGCGGCGCGGGCCTCGGCCGGCAGCCAGCCGAAGGAGGCGGCCGCGTCGGGAGCCTTGTACTCGAGGCCCACGTAGCCCTCGTAACCGGCCTTCTTCAGCTGGTCGAGAAGGTCCTCGAGCGGCAGCTCGCCGGTGCCCGGGGCGCCACGGCCCGGCTTGTCGGCGATCTGCACGTGGCCGGTCTTGGCCGCGTACCGCTCGATGACCGAAGGCAGGTCCTCGTCGTTCATGGCCAGGTGGTACAGGTCCATGAGGAACTTGGCGTTGCCGAGACCGGTGGCCTCGTTCACCTTGTCCACGATGTCCACGCCGGCCGGTGCGCTCACCAGCGGGTAGAGCGGGGACTCCGGCTTGTTGAGGGTCTCGATCAGGAGGATCGCGCCGATGCGGTCGGCCTCCTTGGCCGCGAGCACCAGGTTCTCCAGGGCGAGCTTGTCCTGCTCGGCCGGGTCCACGCCGTCGACGCGGTTGCCGTACAGGGCGTTCAGCGCCTTGCAGCCGAGGGACTCGGCGAAGTCGGCCGCGACCTTGAGGTTGGCGCGGAACTTCTCCGACTCCTCGCCGGGCACGGAGACCGCACCGCGGTCGGGGCCCGGCAGCTTGCCGGCGTAGAAGTTCAGGCCCGTGAGCTGGACGCCCGCGTCCTCGATGGCCTTCTTGAGGGCGTCGAGCTCGGCCTGGTCGGGGGTCGGGGTCTCGATCCAGGGCCACCACAGCTCGACCGCGGTGAAGCCCGCTGCGGCTGCTGCCGCGGGACGCTCCAGGAGCGGGAGTTCCGTGTAGAGGATCGAGAGATTCACATTGAAGCGCTGGTCCGTGTAACCCATGAGGGGCGGCGCTCCTTCCGTATCGCGGAAGTTACTTTCTACTTGACGGAAGAGTGCCTAAGGCCCTGGTCACCTGTCAAGTGGGGGCTCCCGTAAATCACACGGACCTGGATAGGTTGGCCGCGTGCGATTGAGAGTGGAGTTCACGACCGAGCCCTTCGACCTCGACGAGGCGCCGGCCCATGCGGTCGCCGCCCGTGAGGTCATCGAGGCCGCCGACCTCGACGCGGTGGACGTCGGACCGTTCGGCAACACCGCGGAGGGCGGCGCCGAGCCGGTGCTCGCCGCCGTCGACGCGCTGCTGCGCAAGTCCCTGGCCGCGGGCGCCACCCGGGTCTCTCTCCAGGTGAACGTGATCGGAGAGGGTGACCAGAAGTGACCGAACCCAGAGACCACCCCTTCGTCAGCGCCGTGAAGCCGCTGGTCGACGCGATGGGCGCCCGGGTCATCGCCCCCGCCGAGGCCGGTGACGACGATGTCGTCCTCGCCTGGGAGGGCGAGGACGTGCTCGCGGTGCGGCTGCCGCAGCTCGCGGACTCCCTCGACCACATCCTGGCGGCCCTGGAGCGCAAGCACGGCAGGCCCCTGGCGGAGCTCGACCGCAAGTCCAAGCAGGAAGTCGTACGTCTTCTGGAAGCGCGCGGCGCCTTCTCGGTACGGCACGGCGTGGAGACCGTGGCCGGCGCGATAGGCGTATCCCGCTTCACTGTGTACAACTACTTGAACCGGGACAACAGCACCACAAAGTCCGAGTAGGCGCGTACCCGCAGAACGCACCAAGCTCGGGCCGTCGCGCCCGCACGAACGCACAAAGAGCCGCCGCCTGGATCTTCAGACGGCGGCTCTTTGTTCAATTCGTTTCAACAAAGTGTTGACGGGGTGTTGCCGAAGGTCTTAGCTAATCCCAGCCCGTCCAGCACACCCCGGCCCAAAGTGGCCACTCAAGCCACGGAGGCTTTCCCGTGACTTCGCGTACGACACCGGGGCTCACCCGGTTCAACACCTCGGACGAGACCGCGGCCACCGCGGAGCTCCACGAGGTGTGCAGCTCTTCGGCCTGGGGCAGCAAGGTTCTCGCCCAGCGCCCCTACGCCGATGCCGACTCCCTCTTCGCCGCGAGCGACGCCGCCATGGCCGAGCTCACCGCGGCGGATCTGGAGGAGGCCATGGCGGGGCACCCGCCGATCGGCCGTCCGAAGCCGGGAGACCCGACCTCCGCGCGCGAACAGCGCGGCATGGCCGGCGCCTCCGAGGAGCTCAAGACGGAACTGCTCGAACTGAACCTGGCGTACCAGGAGAAGTTCGGTCACGTCTTCCTCATCTGCGCGACCGGCGCCACGGCCGAGTTCATGCTCGGCCAGATCAAGGTACGGATCGGACACGAGGCCGAGCAGGAGCGGGAGATCGTCCGCACCGAACTGGCCAAGATCAACCGCATCCGCCTGACCCGGCTCGTAGAGGAAGCAGCGTAGTAATGAGCACTGACACGACCGCTTCGGTGTCCACGCACATCCTGGACACCAGCATCGGACGCCCCGCCGAAGGCGTCGCCATCTCGCTCGCGGCCCGCGCCGGCTTTGACGCGGACTGGGTGGCACTCGGCGGATCCGCCACCGATGCGGACGGGCGTTGCAAGGACCTGCCGGCCCTGCCGGAGGGCACCACCCACGTACGCCTCGACTTCGAGACCGAGGCGTACTTCGTAAAGAAGTCCGCAAACCAGCAAGCCGAAGCCCAGCAGGACGCCCCCGCGAATCGGGACAGCGGTGCGTTCTTCCCGGAGGTGGCGATCACGTTCGCCGTCAAGCCGGGCGAGCACTATCACGTACCGCTGCTGCTCAACCCGTTCGGCTACTCCGTTTACCGAGGGAGCTAGCAGACATGCCCACGATTCTGGGACAGAACCAGTACGGCAAGGCCGAGAACCGCGTTGTCAAGATCACGCGGGACGGTGCCACCCACCACATCAAGGACTTGAACGTCTCGGTCGCCCTCTCGGGCGAGATGGACGACGTCCACCTGACCGGCTCCAACGCCAACGTCCTGCCGACCGACACCACCAAGAACACGGTGTACGCGTTCGCCAAGGAGTACGGCATCGAGTCGGCCGAGCAGTTCGGCATCCACCTGGCGCGGCACTTCGTGAACAGCCAGGACCCGATCCACCAGGCGCGTATCCGCATCGAGGAATACTCCTGGGAGCGGATCGAGACCTCGGACGCCAACTCGAAGTTCATCGGCTCCGAGGACGTCAAGCACTCCTTCGTCCGCAAGGGCCAGGAGACCCGCGTCAGCGAGATCACGTACAACGGCTCCGAGTGGCAGGTCATCTCGGGTCTGAAGGACCTCGTGGTCATGAACTCCACCAACTCGGAGTTCTGGGGCTACGTCAAGGACAAGTACACGACGCTCCAGGAGGCGTACGACCGCATCCTGGCCACGCAGGTCTCCAGCCGCTGGCGGTTCAACTGGACCGACGACGAGCAGCGGATGCCCAACTGGGAGCGTTCGTACGAGCAGACCAAGAAGCACATGCTCGAGGCCTTCGCCGAGACCTACTCGCTCTCGCTGCAGCAGACGCTGTACCAGATGGGCTCGCGCATCATCAACAACCGTTCGGAGATCGACGAGATCCGCTTCTCGCTCCCGAACAAGCACCACTTCCTTGTCGACCTGGAGCCCTTCGGCCTCAAGAACGACAACGAGGTCTACTTCGCGGCCGACCGCCCGTACGGCCTGATCGAGGCGACCGTCCTGCGTGACGGTGTCGAGCCGCGGATCCCGGTGGACCTCTCCAACCTGTAGTTCCCCACCTGTAGTCCCCGGGGGGACTACAGGAGCCTCGACAACCTCCGACGCGAGTGCGCCGGCGTCTACCCCGGGAGCCGGATCCTCCGACAAGGATCCGGTCCCGGGGGCCAGGAGGGGAGCGGGGGCATCTGCGCAACACCCGCAACGGGCAGACGCGACGAGGCGTTTGCACGTGCACCACGGACTCGGTCGTCACCCCGCTCGGCCCCCGGGTCCGTACATCCGAAGAGGAAGAACGAGGATCCGCCATGGCGGCTTCGCGCATCGTTATCGAAAACTGTGCCATCGCGACCGTGGACGCGAACGACACCGAGTACGCCTCGGGTTACATCGTCGTCGCGGACAACAAGATCGAGTCCCTGGGCGCCGGCAAGGCCCCCGAGAACCTCGAGAACGTGGTCCGGCGGATCGACGCCACCGGGCACCTCGTGACCCCGGGTCTGGTCAACACGCACCACCACTTCTACCAGTGGATCACCCGTGGTCTGGCCACCGATCACAACCTCTTCAACTGGCTCGTCGCCCTCTACCCGACGTGGGCGCGCATCGACGAGCCGATGGCCCGCGCCGCCGCGCAGGGCTCCCTCGCGATGATGGCCCGCGGTGGTGTGACCACCGCGATGGACCACCACTACGTCTTCCCGCAGGGCTCCGGCGACCTGTCCGGCGCGATCATCGGCGCCGCGAGCGACATGGGTGTCCGCTTCACCCTGGCGCGCGGCTCCATGGACCGCTCCGAGAAGGACGGCGGTCTGCCGCCGGACTTCGCCGTCGAGACCCTCGAGGGCGCGCTCGCCGCGACCGCCGACACGGTCAAGAAGCACCACGACGCCTCGTTCGACGCGATGACCCAGGTCGCCGTCGCGCCGTGCTCGCCGTTCTCCGTATCGACCGAACTGCTCAAGCAGGGCGCCGAGCTGGCGCGCTCGCTCGGTGTGCGCATGCACACCCACGGCAGCGAGACGGTCGAGGAGGAGCAGTTCTGCAAGGAACTCTTCGGCATGGGCCCGACCGACTACTTCGAGTCCACCGGCTGGCTCGGCGAGGACGTGTGGATGGCGCACTGCGTCCACATGAACGACTCCGACATCGCCGCCTTCGCCCGTACGAAGACCGGTGTCGCGCACTGCCCGTCCTCCAACGCCCGTCTCGCGGCCGGTATCGCCCGTGTCCCGGACATGCTGAAGGCCGGCGTCCCGGTCGGCCTCGGTGTGGACGGCACCGCCTCCAACGAGTCCGGTGAGCTGCACACCGAGCTGCGCAACGCGCTCCTCATCAACCGCCTCAACACCGAGCACCGCGAGGCCGCGCTCAACGCCCGCCAGGCCCTGCGCCTCGGCACCTTCGGCGGCGCCCAGGTGCTCGGCCGCGCCGACAACATCGGCTCGCTCGAGGCCGGCAAGCTCGCCGACTTCGTGCTCTGGAAGATGGACACCCTCGCCCACTCCTCCATCGCCGACCCGGTCACGGCCCTGATCTTCGGTGCCGCCGCCCCTGTCTCCGCCTCGTTCGTCAACGGCAAGCAGATCGTCGAGAACAACCGTCTGCTCACCGTCGACGAGGACGCCATCGCCCGTGACACCCGCGCCGAGGCCCAGCGTCTCGCGCGGATCGCCGCCGGGTCCTAAGCCCTCAGGGCTTTCCAGGGGGGCGGGCGGGGGGGGCGCGCGCCGCCCCCCCGGTCGCCGTGGACCCGAGCGGGGTCCACGGCAGCCGAGACCGGTGGGCGCTGACGCCCATGCGCCCGCGCCCACCGGATCGGTGACCGTCCGTACCTCTCGTAGTACGGCGACCGCACATCGCTGCCCGACAACTTCATAGCGCGCACGAATCGCACCACTTGCACCAATTGCACGTTTGCACCATCTGTACGACCTCCAAGACACCCGCGTCGCTGGCGACGCGTTAACCGACCGGAGGAACCGCCGTGGCAGCAACGCCCAAGGTTCGCAAAGCAGTCGCCGTGCCAGAGGACGAGAGCGTCCGCGACCAGATGACCGAAAAGCACCCGGTCGACGAGAAGCTCCCCCCTCTCAAAATGATGACCAGCGGTCTGCAGCATGTGGCCGCCATGTACGCGGGTGTGGTCGCCCCGCCGCTGATCGTGGGAGCCGCTGTCGGGCTCTCCGCGAAGGAACTCACTTTCCTTACCGGCGCATCCCTGTTCACCGCGGGAATCGCCACGCTCCTTCAGACGCTGGGCATCTGGAAGATCGGCGCCCGGCTGCCGTTCGTCAACGGCGTCACCTTCGCCGGTGTCGCGCCCATGCTGGCGATCGTCGACCAGACGAAGGACAAGGACGACGCGCTGCCGATCATCTTCGGCGCGATCATCGTCGCGGGCCTGCTCGGCTTCATGGCCGCCCCGTTCTTCTCCAAGCTGGTCCGCTTCTTCCCGCCCGTCGTCACGGGCACCGTGATCACCTTGATCGGTGTCTCGCTGATGCCCGTCGCCTTCGGCTGGGCCCAGGGACCCAATCCGGCCGCCGACGACTACGGCTCGATGAAGTACCTCGCCCTGGCGGGTATTTCGCTCGTCATCGTCCTGCTGATACGCCGCTTCACCAGCGGATTCGTCAAGCAGATCGCCGTCCTGCTCGGCCTGGTGATCGGCACCGTCGTGGCGATCCCCTTCGGAGTCACCGACTTCTCCGCCATCGGTGAGGCGGACATCATCGGCTTCCCGACACCGTTCCACTTCGGCGCCCCGCAGTTCGCCGCAGCGGCCATCGTGTCGATGATCGTCGTGATGATCGTGTCGATGACCGAGTCGACCGCGGACATGCTCGCGCTCGGCCAGATCGTCGAGAAGCCGGCCGACGAGAAGACCATCGCGGCGGGTCTGCGGGCCGACTGTCTGGGCTCCGCGGTCTCGCCGCTGTTCAACGGCTTCATGGCCAGCGCCTTCGCGCAGAACGTCGGCCTGGTCGCCATGACGAAGATCCGCTCGCGGTTCGTCGTCGCGGTGGGCGGCGGCTTCCTGATCCTGATCGGCCTGATGCCGGTCGCCGCCTCCCTGATCGCCACCGTGCCCCGGCCGGTGCTCGGCGGTGCGGGTGTCGTCCTCTTCGGTTCGGTCGCGGCCTCCGGTGTGCAGACGCTCGCCAAGGCCGGCCTGGAGAAGGACAACAACATCCTGATCGTGGCCGTCTCCCTCGCCATCGGCCTGATCCCGATCGCGGCGCCGGAGTTCTACCACGCGTTCCCCGAGACCGCGATGATCATCCTGGACTCGGGCATCTCCACCGGTTGTGTCGCGGCCGTCCTGCTCAACCTCGTCTTCAACCACACGGGCAAGGCCCGGGCGGACGCCGACGAGGTGGCTCACGCGATGGAACCGGGCGAGACGCTCTCGGAGACGCGGGCTCCGGCTTCGGCGCACTGAGGGTTCGGTCGACTCACCTGGGAATCGGCGCTGTTCGACCGTTGCGGGCCCGGCACTTCTCCAGTGGCGGGGCCCCCACGGCCGCCGAGGGACCGTCCCCTACCGGGGCGGAGTCTTCCCGAAGG
>NZ_JAEIMH010000047.1:8453-9199 GCF_016464295.1 Streptomyces sp. N35
CGGGGCCGCCCCTCACTCACAGGGCGCCGCCCCCCCGTCCGTTCGCTGAGGTACCGTCCCGTACGGGGGCGGAGTCTTCCGGAAGGGGAGGAAGGCGTGCACCGTACGAACGCCGTGGTCCTGGTCAACCCCAACTCCTCGGCCGCCACTACGGACATGATGGCCGCCATGCTGCGCGAGCAGCTCGCCGCCCGTCGCGACCTCGAAGTGCGGGCCGTCACCGCCGCCCACGGACCCGGGATGATCGTGACCCCCGATGCGCTGCGCGCCGCCGCGACGGAGGCAGTCGCCGCCGCGCTGCGCGCGCGTACCGAAGGCACGGCGGCGTTCGTCGTCGGAGCGTTCGGTGATCCGGGCATCGAAGAGCTGCGGGCCGCCGTCTCCGTACCGGTCGTGGGCATCGGGGAGGCCGCGCTCCTGGAGGCCGCGGACACCGCGTTCGCCGTGGTGACCACGACCCCGGGGCTTGTGCCGGCCATCGCCGACCGTATCGACGCGCTGGGGCTTGCGGACCGGTGCGTCGGCATCCGCTGCACCGAGGGGGATCCGCGGGACCTCGCGGGCCGGCCCGACCTGCAGTGCGAACGGCTCGCGGCGGCCGTCGACCTGAGTGCCGGCCGGGACGGGGCCCGCAAAGTGGTCATCGGCGGCGGCCCGTTGACCGAGTCCGGAAGGGTGCTCGCCGGCCGCAGCGACGTGCCGCTCGTCGTGCCGGGGGGGGGGGGGCGGGGCCGCGGGCCGCGGGG
>NZ_JAEIMH010000047.1:9209-37272 GCF_016464295.1 Streptomyces sp. N35
GGGGGGGGTCCCCGCGGGCCGCCCGGCGGTGCGGCGCGCCTGCGGGGGGGCGGGGCCCGCCCGCCGCGTACGGCAGCTGCTCGGCTGAGATCGATCGCGGAGTGCTGTGGGCAGGGGCCATCGCGCCCGGCAGGGCCTGTCGCGCCGGGCAGGCTCCATCGCGTCGGGCAAGGCCCATCGCGCCGGGCAAGGCCCATCGCGCCGGGCAAGGCCCATCGGCCGTGGGCAGGGACGCACAGCGCTCCCGCGTCACCTCACCGCAGCCACACCGCGGTGTCCACCGGGACGGCGCCGTCCGTCAACGGCCCGCTGGAGAGCAGCACTTCACCGGCGGACGGCAGCGGCACCGGGGCGTCCGACAGGTTGACCAGGCAGGTCAGCTCCTGCCCGGCGGCCGACCGCGTGAAGGTGAGCACCCCCGGGGTCGCGGTGGCCCACGCGAACTCTCCCTCGCACAGGGCGACTTGCTTCCTGCGCAGCGCCAGCGCCTCGCGGTAGAACGCGAGCATCGAGTCCGGATCGCCGGACTGCCTCCGTACGCTCAGATCCCCCCAAGCGGCCGGCTGCGGCAGCCACGCCTTCGGATCGGGGACCTCGTCGCCCCAGGGGAGAGGGACCCGGCAGCCGTCGCGCCCGAGGTCCTCGCCACCGCTCTGCCGGTACGTGGGGTCCTGGCGCTGCTCGGACGGGATGTCCTCGACCTCCCACAGGCCCAGTTCATCGCCTTGGTAGACGTAGACGCAGCCCGGCAGTGCCATCGTCAGCATGGCTGCCGCCCGCGCCCGGCGGGTACCGAGCTCCAGGTCGACCGGCGCGCCGTGCACCCGCCGGCCGTCGAGGGCGTACGAGGTGTCGGTGCGTCCGTAGCGCGTGACGTGCCGGGTCGTGTCGTGGTTGGAGAGCACCCACGTGGGCGTGGCGCCGACCGGGGCGTGCTCGGCGAGGGTCGTGTCGATCACCTTGCGCAGGGACCGGGCGTCCCAAGGGCTCTGCAGGAAGGGGAAGTTGAACGCCGTGTGCAGCTCGTCGGGACGCAGATAGCGGGCGAAGCGCACCGGATCGGGGGTCCACACCTCGCCGACGAAGATCGCCTCACGGTCGTACGCGTCCAGGACCCGGCGCCACTCGCGGTACACCTCGTGCACGCCGTCCTGGTCCGACCACGGGCTCGGTCCGTCGGGGTGTTCGGGAAAGTGGTCGGGGAGCGAGGATTCCTTGACCAGATTGTCCGCGACGTCGATCCGGAATCCGTCCACACCCCGGTCCAGCCAGAAGCGCAGGACGGAGACGAACTCGGCGCGTACGTCCGGGTGGTCCCAGTTGAAGTCCGGCTGTTCCGGGGCGAAACGGTGCAGATACCACTCGCCGGGCGTCCCGTCGGGCTCGGTCACGCGGCGCCAGGCCGGTCCGCCGAACACGGACTGCCAGTTGTTCGGCGGGAGTTCGCCGCTCGCGCCGCGGCCCGGGCGGAACCAGAACAGGTCGCGTTCCGCTGAGCCGGGGCCCGCCGCGAGGGCGGCGCGGAACCAGTCGTGCTGGTCCGAGCAGTGATTGGGAACGATGTCGATAATGACCCGTATGCCCAGTTCATGCGCCGCGTCGATGAGCGCCTCGGCTTCGGCGAGCGTGCCGAACATCGGGTCGATCTCACGGTAATCGGCCACGTCGTAGCCGCCGTCGGCCATGGGGGACGGGTACCAGGGGCTGATCCACACCGCGTCGACGCCGAGATCGCGCAGATGCGGCAGGCGGGCACGGATTCCGGCGATGTCGCCGATCCCGTCGCCGTTGCCGTCGGCGTAACTGCGCGGATAGATCTGGTAGATGGCGGCGCTGCGCCACCAAGGAGCGGGTTGTCCGGTATGGGGCTCTACGGGTGTTTCGGGAGCCTCGGAGTTCGCCATGCTGTGAATCTAGGGATGCCTGATTCCGGACGTCAATGGGCAGGGGGATCGTTTTGATCGTAAGCGATCGATACGCTTACGGAGTCCTGCCCGGCCGTACCCCAGGGGGAACCCATGCGACTCCACGTAGATCAGCGCCATGAACGCGTCCTCGAGCTGGTCCGCGAACGCGGCAGCATCCGCGTCGCCGAACTCGCCCGGGCGCTGGGCGTCTCGCCCGTGACGCTGCGCCGTGACGTCGAGGCGCTGGCCGCACAGGGCCGGCTGCAGCGGATGCACGGCGCAGTGGTGTGGCCCGGGGGCAGCGCCGAACAGGTGCCGCGCCAGGCCTCGGGTCCCGATGCGGAAGGCCTGGTCATCGGCCTCGTCGTGCCGACGAACAACTACTACTACCCGGAAGTGATCCGGGGCGTGCGGGAGGTGGTCGACGCGCATGGCGCCCGGCTCACCATCGGGATCACCAACTACCTGCCGGGCGAGGACGCCGAGCAGGCGAAGCGGCTGATCGGCGCGGGAGCCGACGGGCTGCTGCTCACCCCGAACTGGGACGAGGGCGCACCGCGCGGCGCCGAGGGCGCCTGGGTGGCCGACTTCGAGGTGCCAACCGTCCTGATGGAGCGCTGGGCCCCGCACGGCCATCCGGCGGCCGCACTCGACCGGGTCCGCTCCGACCACGGGCACGGAGCCGCCGAAGCCGTACGTCATCTCGCCTCGCTCGGGCACCGCAAGGTCGGCCTGGTGCTCCAGGCCTCGCCCACGGCACGGCACTTGAGGTTCGGGCACGCCGCGGCCGTCGAGGCGCTCGGGCTCGAACGCGTCCCCGACCTGCCGTTCGAGGAGGACGTGGACCTCGGCCATGCCGAGCACTTCGACCGCGCCTTCGGCTACCTCTGCGACCTCGTCGACGACCACGGCGTGACGGCCGTGCTCATCCACAGCGACGCCGACGCCCTGACGCTGATCCCGCGGCTGCAGGCCCGCGGCATCCGCGTCCCCGAGGACCTGGCCGTGGTCGCGTACGACGACGAAGTCGCGAGCCTCGCCGACCAGCCGCTCACGGCGGCCGCGCCGGCCAAGCGCGAGGTGGGTGCGCGGGCGGCCGAACTGCTCCTGGATCGGCTCACGGCGGGCCCGGGGGCGCCGACGTCCCCGCGCCAACACATCGATCTGTTGCCCGAGTTGAGGGTGCGGACCTCGTGCGGCTCGGAGCTCGACCGGACGTAGTGGACGGAAGGGGTGAACTCCGGCGTTCAGACGCTCAACTTGCCGATCGTTTTGATTGAGTTGGTCGATCGCTCTTGACGGTGATCGGTCCGGCCCAAATGATGGCTCTCGTTCACCTCTTCTTCCGCAGCTGCGGCAAGGCAGATCACTGCCCGCGCAGTTCGAGGTCTCGTAGGAGCCGTGCAATGTCGCGCACTTCCCGTACGTCCCGTATCGCACTCACCGCCTCGATCGCTTCCCTGGCTCTCTTCGCCACCGCCTGCGGTGGTGGTGAAGACGACAAGGGCTCCGGGAAGGCCGGCGCCGACGGCAAGCCCGTCACGATCAAGTACTGGTCCGCGACGGCCGGTGCCGAAGAGGCCGCCGCCGCGTTCAACAAGACGCACAAGAACATCAAGGTCGACTTCTCGCTGGTGCCGTCCGGTCCCGAAGGCACCAAGAAGCTCACCAACGCCGTCAAGGGCGGCAATGCCCCCGACGTCGCGACGCTCGACTACTCGGGTCTGCCGGAGTTCGCCATCGGCGGCAACCTGGAGGATCTGAGCGCGGCCTCCGGCGACTTCGTCAAGGAGAAGTTCCCCGAGAACATCAACTCCCTGGTGAACCTCGGCGGCAAGACCTGGGCCGTCCCCTTCGACGTCACGCCGATCGAGCTCTACTACCGCAAGGACCTCTTCGAGAAGCACAAGGTCGAGGTCCCCAAGACCTGGGACGAGTACCGCGCGGCGGCGGAGAAGATCAACAAGGCCGACCCGAAGGTCAAGATGACCAACTTCGGCGGCAACGACCCGGCCCTGCTCGCGGGCCTCGCCTGGCAGGCCGGCGCCAAGTGGTACGGCGTCGAGGGCGACGCCTGGAAGATCGACATGCGGGACGCCGCGTCCAAGAAGGTCGCCACGTACTGGAACGACCTCCTGAAGGACGGCCTCGTCTCCAAGACCCCGCTGTGGAGCGAGGGCGAGACCAAGGAGCGCGCCACCGGCAAGGTCGCCAGCTTCCTCGGCGCCTCTTGGAGCGCGGGTGGCATGAAGACCAGCTACCCCGACACCAAGGGCAAGTGGGGCATCGCCCCGCTGCCGACCTGGGACGGCAAGGCGGCCACCGGCATGTACGGCGGCACGTCGTTCATCGTCCCCAAGGGCAGCAAGAACGTCGACGCCGCCGCCGAGTTCATCGAGTGGGTCACCACCGACCCGGCCGCGATGAAGGCCCGCCTCGACGCCGCGAAGACCCCGAGCAGCGCCCTGCCCGCCAACGACGCCATGCGTGCGGTCGCGGCCAAGGAGTTCGACGGCTCGTTCTTCGAGGGGCAGGACGTGTACGGGATCGCCTCCGAGGCGGCCGCGTCGATCGTCCCCGGCTGGAACTGGAGCCCGGCGCACCAGGCGATCAACCAGGCCCAGACCGCGGCCGGTGCGAACCACCTGAAGATGCTCGACGAGGGCCAGAAGGCCGGCGAGAAGGCCATCACCGACCGCGGTCTGAAGCTCGCCAAGTAGGGACAGCTCGCCGCGCAGACGACCGCAGCCGTCCCTGACGCGACGCCGATACGGCAGGGACGCGTGCGGAGCCCGGCTCATGCCGAGCCGGGCTCCGCGCACCACAGGTCCCTGAGCCCAGGAGTCCGCCGCTCCAGCCGAAGGAGTCACCCGGTGGCCGTCATCACCAAGTCACCCGCCTCACCGCCGTCCCAGGCGGCGCCGAGGACCGCCCGCCGCCGTCAGCACGGCGCCGCGGCCCTGTTCATGCTCCCGTTCTTCGTCCTGTTCCTCGCGGTGACGATCGCCCCGATCGTCTACGCGGGCTGGATGAGCCTCTTCCGTGAGGAGACCTCCGGCCTCGGATTCGGCGGCACCGAGAAGGTGTTCACCGGAATCGAGAACTTCACCAAGGCCCTCACGGACGAACAGTTCCAGGCCTCCTTCGGCCATATCGCGCTCTACTGCGCCCTCTACATCCCGCTCATGATCGGGACGTCCCTGGGCCTGGCCCTGCTCGTCGACTCCGCGCTCGCCCGGGCCAAGCGGTTCTTCCAGATCGCGTTCTACATGCCGCACGCGGTGCCCGGCCTGGTCGCCTCGGTCGTCTGGATCTTCCTCTACACCCCCGGGCTCAGCCCGGTCCACTCCCTGATCGAAGGCCTCGGCGCGAGCTGGAACTTCTTCGGCGAGGACGAGGCGATCTGGTCGATCATCAACATCTCGGCCTGGCAGTGGATCGGCTACAACATGATCATTTTCTACGCGGGACTGCAGGCGATCCCCGGCGAGACCATCGAGGCCGCCCGCGTCGACGGCGCCGGCGCCCTCCGTACCGCGCTCCAGATCAAGATCCCGATGATCCGCCCCACGGTCGTCCTGACCCTGCTGTTCACGATCGTCGGCGCCATCCAGCTCTTCGACGCCCCGCAGCTGCTCATGAAGTACGCCAACTCCCTGGGCGCGGAATGGTCTCCGACGATGTTCATCTACGCCACCGCCTTCCAGCGCCACGACTACGGCGTGGCCGCAGCGTCCTCCTTGCTGCTCGCCCTCGTCGCGGGCCTGCTCTCCTTCGGCGTCACCAAGCTCGGCAACAGGTGGAAGGAATCATGAGCACCCAGACCGCACCCGCCCCGGCCGAGTCCGCCGCACCGCCCGTGTCCAAGAAGCCGTCCGGTACCCGCAGGCCCGCCCGCGCCCCGCGGCAGTGGACCTCCAAGGCCGTCGTCAACGGACTGCTCGTCGTCTTCGCCGCGTACACGCTGATGCCGCTGACCTGGCTCATCATCGCGTCGACCAAGAACCACCGCGACCTGTTCCGCACCAACCCGTTCGAGCTCGGCGAGTTCAGCTTCTTCAGCAATCTGCGGCAGCTGTTCACGCACGACGACGGCATCTACACCCGCTGGCTCGGCAACAGCGTGCTCTACTCCGTGATCGGCTCGCTGCTCTGCACCCTGATCTCCGTGGCCTGCGGATACGCCCTGGACAAGTACCAGTTCCCGGGCAAGGAGAAGCTGTTCGGCTTCGTCCTCGTCGGGGTGCTCGTGCCGTCGACCGTGACCGCGATGCCGCTGTATCTGCTCGCCTCCGAGGTCGGCGTCGTCAACACCTACTGGGCGGTGCTCATCCCGTCCCTCGCCAGCCCGTTCGGCGTCTATCTCGCCCGGGTGTTCTCCGAGGGTTACGTACCGAACGAGGTCCTGGAAGCCGCCCGCATGGACGGCGCGGGTGAGCTCAAGATCTTCACCAAGGTCGCGCTGCCGATGCTCGCGCCCGGCTTCATGACGATCTTCCTGTTCACCTTCACCGCGTCGTGGAACAACTTCTACAGCGCCCTGATGATGCTGAACGACGAGGAGCTCTACCCGGTCAACCTGGGCATCTTCGCCTGGCAGACCAGCGTCATGCAGCAGCCCGAGCTGTACCAGCTGATGATCATCGGTTCCCTCGTGGCCGTCATCCCGCTGATCCTCGCCTTCCTCGGCCTCCAGCGCTTCTGGCGCTCCGGACTGACTGCGGGAGCCGTCAAGTGACCACAGCCCTCACCACGGTGCGGCCCCGCACGGTTCTCGCGATGAGCCCGGAGACCAAGGACGCGGTGTTCGGACGGGACGCGCTCACCCGGCTCGAAGGCATCGCCGAGGTCGACCCGACCCTGGTCGTCACCGACTTCGCCGACGACAGCAGCGGGACGCGACAGCGTCTGCAGGACGTCGAAGTGCTGCTCACCGGCTGGGGCTGCCCCCCGGTCGACGCCGCCGCACTGCGCCGGATGCCCCGTCTGAAGGCGGTCGTGCACGCGGCCGGCAGCGTCAAGCACCACGTCACCGAGGCCTGCTGGCAGCGCGGGATCACGGTCACCACGGCGGCCGCGGCCAACGCGCTGCCCGTCGCCGAGTACACCCTCGCGGCCATCCTCTTCGCCAACAAGCGCGTCCTGGACGGCGCCCAGGCCTACCGCTCCACCCGCCACCAGGTCTCGCTGCTCTCGCTCTTCCCCGATGTCGGCAACTACCGGCGCACGGTCGGTCTCGTGGGCGCCTCGCGGATCGGCCGCAGGGTCGCGGAACTCCTCGAGCCGTTCGATCTGCGGGTCCTGATGTACGACCCGTATCTCGGCGAGGACGAGGCCCGCGCGCTCGGCGTGGAACTCAGCGAGCTCGACGCGCTCGCGATCCGCAGCGACATCGTGTCCCTGCACGCCCCCGAGATCCCGGCCACCAGAGGCCTGTTCGACGCGGCCCGGCTCTCCCTGATGCCCGACGGCGCGACCCTGATCAACACCGCGCGCGGCTCCCTCGTGGACACCGAAGCGCTGACCAAGGAACTCAGGGCCGGCCGGCTGCATGCCGTGCTCGACCACACCGAGCCCGAAGTGCTGCCCGCCGACTCACCGCTCTACGAGCTGCCGAACGTGCTGCTCACGCCGCATCTCGCCGGTTCCATCGGCGGTGAGCTGCACCGGCTCGCGGATGCCGCGATCGACGAGATCCAGCTGTACGCGGCAGGACTGCCGTTCCGGCACCGCGTCGACCCGTCCACGCTCGCCCACTCGGCCTGAGCGGACCCACTCTTTCTGCCGCACCGGAAGGGACCCCGCATGTCCGCACCCGCCGCTCCCGCATCCCGCCGCCGTGTCCTGGTCGTCGGTATCGACGGCGTCACGCTCGACACCCTGTCCGCCGTGCCGACCCCGCACCTGGACTCCGTGACCGAGGCGGGCTTCCTCGCCCCGGTCGCCATCGACCCCGGTACGCCCACCATGTCGGGCCCGTGCTGGGCGACCGTCGTCACCGGCGTCCGGATCGACAAGCACGCCGTGTGGAGCAACGACTTCTCCGGCAACCGGCTGCACCTCTTCCCCGACTTCGCGAGCCGGCTGACCGCCGAGCACGGTGCGCACACCTATGTCGCCGCCGGCTGGCAGCCGCTCCTCACGGTCGCGCACGGCGGACCGCTGTTCCGCACCCCGGGCCGTACGACATTCATCGCCGCGGCCGCCGAGACGGTCGAGGCCTGGGACGCCGCCGACGAGGCCATCACGCGCGAAGCGGTACGGGTCCTGACGGAGGACGACCCGGAGGCCTCCTTCGTCTACCTCGGCGCGGTCGACGAGACCGGACACCTCCTGGGCTGCGGCGACGCGTACGAGGAGGCGATCGTGCGCGCCGACAGACGGCTCGGGCGGCTGCTCGCCGCTTTGCGTGCCCGCTCCTCGTACACACAGGAGGAGTGGACGGTCATCGTCGTCACCGACCACGGCCACCGGCCCGAGGGCGGGCACGGGGGTCGCTCGGAGCGGGAGACGACGGCGTGGATCGCGTGCTGCGGGCCCTCGATCGCGGCCGGCGACCCGGACCGCGCGCTGCGGCACGAGGACGTCGCGGCCCAGGTCTTCGCCTCGCTGGGCCGCGAGATCGACTCGCATGCGACGGTGGACGGGCGGGCCTGGTCGAAGAGTTGACCGCTGGTTCTGGTGGTCGGTGGTCGGTGGCTGGTGTTGGGGGGGGCGCTGACCCTCGTACGCAAAGGGCGCTGACCCTCGTACATGGAAGGGGGAGCTGATCCCGGCCCTCAGGGGCGGGGGGCGGGGCCGGAATCAGCGGTCTTGGCGGGCGGTCAGCAGCCCATGGCCCAGGTGTGGGAGTCGCCCCGGTCGTTGGCCGTCGCGTTGTAGCCGACCTCGTCGCCCGGGCGCAGGCAGATGGTCATGGCGTCGGGGTCCTCGAGCGGGGTGTTGGCGTCCTCGTACACCTGGACGTGGTCCTTGACGCCCGGGCCCGAGAGGCCGTGGTTGGCCCAGGACGAGTCCTGGTCCGCGATGTTCCCCTCCCACCAGTTGTCGTCACCGGACCAGTTGGCGCGCTGACCGCCGAACTCCGCGGCCGTCCAGGCGCAGAAATCGCCGCTGGGGCAGTCCGCGGCCGAGGCGGCCGACGAGGTGGCGAGCGCGCTGCCGGCGGCGAGCAGCACGGCGGCGAGCAGAGTGACGGGGTGCTTCATGAGGTGGTTCCCTTCGCGAAGGCGGAGTCGAGGACGTCCCTGGCGTTCCGTACGGCCAGGGAGCGCAGCGCCTCGTAGGCGACGCGATCGCCCTGAGGGGCCCGGGACTTGAGGTTGTCGACCGTGGTCGAGACCGTGAACCAGCGCGGCTGGTCGCCGTACAGCCGCTGCTGTGCGGCGGCCAGGCAGCCGTCGGTGTGCCGGCGCACGACATAGCCGTTCGGCAGCCGCACCCGCAGTTCGGGGCGGCCCGCTCCGAACAGTGCGCGGACCACGCGCCGCCGCTCGGCCGCGGGCGGCGGGCTGCGGTCGTGTCTCGGCGGTGTCAGGCCCTGGCGGAGCAGACACCGGTCGGTGAGGACGAGTTGAGCGGCTCGTACGGTGTCGTCGGGGCTCAAAGGCGCGGGGCGTTGCGTGCCGCAGCCGGACAGCAGACAGACGGCGGCGCACAGGGCCACGGCGGTGGCGCGAAGTGTCGTCATCGTGGGTGGCCGTCAGCCCGACTGACAGTTCCCCTTCTCGTGCGAGACGCCGTCGATCTTGGTGCCGAAGTCGTTGTTCGCCGTCCAGTTCATGTTGTAGTCGCGCCCGCGGATCTCGCGGGCCACACAACCGCCCCAGCGGGGATGGTCGATGGCGAAGACGCTGTCGTCGCTCCGGGACTCGAACGACCCGGCGTGATCGTGGATTCGGTCGGGCACATCGGCGTAGCCGGTCCCGGAGTAGCACCAGCCTCCGCCCGGGCCCATCATGTTCGGCTCGGGCCAGAAGCAGACCTCGCCCCTGATCAGCGCCGGTTGCTGGCCGGCCTGAGCAGGAGCATGGACGGCCGGGCTGAGCGAGAGCGCGGCGAGTGCGGTGGCGAAGGCGACGGTACGGAGTCGCACGGGTTCCCCCTGGACAACTGGTCGATGACTGGGCAGAGCGTCAACTCCCCAGCTCACAGCCGTGCCAAGCCCCGTCTCACTCGGGCCGGTGAACAGTCACACCGCAGCCGCCCCTGCCGGCACATCCTTCCCGTACGACCGCGTAGGCGCGGTCCGGCGTACGCGAGGCGCACGGCCGGACCGCGGTGGTTCAGCGGCAGGGCCGCGGTGGCTCACAGACCGGGCCGCGGCACCCGCTCCACCGTCCCCGCCAGCCGGGCGCGTTCGGCCGCGAGCACCGTCAGATGGCTGGTGAGCGAGTCGCGCGGGCCGGAACGGATCAGCGTGGGGTCACCGCTCGCCACCGCCGCGACGAACGCGTCCATCAGGCCCGCGTCCCCGCCGCCGTGACCGCCGGCCGCGCTCATGTCGCCGGCCGCGGCGGTGTCGGTCACTTCCTCGTGGCCGGAGGCGAACTCCCGCACGGTCAGGGTGCGTCCGTCCCCGATCAGCTCCCCGTGAGTACCGAAGATCCGGGTGCTGCGGTGGCCGGCCAGGGCGAAGGCGGTCATCGTGAACACCGCGGTGACGCCGCCCGCGTACTCCAGCGAGACGACCTGGTGATCGACCACGTCGTTGTCACAGGCGTAGACGCAGCGCCCGTACGGGCCCTCCGCGAGGGCGAGTCGCAGCGCCTCGGGCGTGAAGTCGTCGACCACCACACCGAGCGGCCACTCGTGCTCACCGCGCTCCAGCATCCCGCCGTACAGCTTCACGGCCGAGTACGGGCAGGAGGACTCGACCTGGCAGCCGGTACAGCGGTCCGCCGCGCCCTGCGGCCGGTTGGCCGCCGTGAAATGCGTCAGCGAACCGAAGCTCGACACCCGCTCCGGCGGGCGCCCGATGACGTACTGCAGCCAGTCGAGGTCATGGCAGGACTTCGCCATCAGCATCGACGTGGATTCGTCCGCGCGCCGCCAGTTGCCGCGCACGAACGAATGCGCCTGATGCCAGAAACCCACCGGCTCCAGATGCTGCACACTCATCACCGCGCCGAGCCGGCCCGAGTCGACGATCTCCTTGAGGGCCCGCGTATACGGCGTGTAGCGCAGCACATGGCCGATGGCCAGCATCACCCCGGCCCGCTCCACGGCCTCGACGATCCCGCGGCAGGACTCCTCGTCGAGGGCCATCGGCTTCTCCAGCATGATGTGGTAGCCGAGCGCGGCGAAGGCCGCGGCCGGCTCCACATGCATCCGGTCCGTCGTGCAGATCAGCACGGCGTCGGCCATCTTCGGACGGGCGGCGAGCCGCTGCCAGTCGTCGACCGCGTTCGCGTCCGCGATGCCGTGCGCCGCCGCGAACCGCTCGCGGCGTATCGCGCGCGGCTCGGCGATGGCGACGACGCGCGCCCGGCCGGGGTGGTCGAGGGCCCAGCGGGCATGGCCCGTTCCCCGGTCACCGGCGCCTATGACGAGCAGGGTGACAGGGCGCCCGACGGGCTTGGCGTCGTTCATGCGCTGTTCCCACTCTCTGCCGCTAGTCCACGTCCGCGTAGCTGGTGCCGACCTTGAGGCCGTCGATCCAGTTGATGACCCGCTTGTCGGTCACTTCGGCGCCGTATGTGCCGAAGCGGGTGTCGTTGCCCAGGTCGTCCCAGGTGCGGCCGCTGAAGGAGGCCACCTTGGTGCCGTTGTAGTACGCCTCGACCCAGCCGCTGGACGCGTCGGTCGAGGTGTGGATGCCGAGCACGACGCGCTTGTACGTACTGGTCTCGACGGGCGTGGACCAGGCGAGCGTCCAGACCTCGCCGACCTTGATGTGGAACAGCTTGAGCACCCCGCCCTCGACCTTCATCAGCACGGGGTAGTTCTGCTGGTGCTGGTCATTGGTCCCGTACGACTTCCACTGGAAGATCGTGCCGGCGTCGGGGGTGTTGGTGGAGGTGTCCCAGCCGATCCAGTACGTCGAGTTGTTCTTGAAGGTGTACCGCGAGCCGCCCACGGTGATGCCGTGCGCCTCGCAACGCTCGAGACCGAGCGGCTTGTTGAACTTGAAGACCTGTCCGCGGCCGTCGTTGTTGTCCTGGGCGACGACGCTGCCGGGGGAGTCGCACAGGATCGACGAGAAGACTCCGGTGCCACCGGAGGCGTCGCCGTCCCAGATGACGGAGGCATGGGCGGGGGAGGAGGCGAGGAGGGTCAAGGCCGATGCGGCGGCAAAAAGTGCGGTGCCGAGACGCGTGCGCATACGTAGGCTCCTTCGGCGAGAGGTGGGAGGAACTCATCGCTGCCCGTCCCGGTGGGGCAGAGGGGGGTGACGGGCGAGCGCCATCTAACAGCGAGATGATTGAACGCTCAATACAGCAAACGGAATTGAGCGTTTCGATCGAAAGAAGGCCAGGAGGGCCCGCGTGCCGGCAGAGGACATATCCGGAACCCGTAAGAAACCGGCCGACGGAGAAGGCGGCGAAACCACCGGACTGTGGCGGAACCCCGCGTACCGCACCTTTCTCGGCGTGCAGACCCTCTCCGCGCTCGGTGACTCCTTCTCGTATGTCGCCCTGCCGCTTCTGGTGCTGCACACCACGGGCTCCGTGCTGCAGATGGGCCTTGTCACCGCGCTCACCGGGATCGCGTCCATCGTGACGGGCCTTTTCGCGGGCGTGATCGCCGACCGCTTCGACCGCAGACGGCTGCTGATGCTCGCCGACGGGGCGCGCTGTCTGCTCTATCTGCTGATCCCGCTGGCCTGGCTGCGCGGCGAACCGATCTGGCTGATCTATGCGATCGTCCCGGTCGCGGGCTGTTTCTCGATGCTCTTCCAGGTCACGTACGTGACCGTCGTGCCGTCCCTGGTCGGGCGCGACCAGATCACCAAGGCCAACGGGCATCTGTTCGCCACCTATGCCGCCGCGGGTGTCGCGGGACCCGCGCTCGCGGGCTTCGTGGCCTCGGCCGCGGGTCCTGCCGCCGCGATCGGTATCGATGCCGCGACCTTCGCGGTCTCCGCGCTGGGCATTCTCTTCGTCCGCTTCGACTCCCGGCCCCGGCGGGACGACGCCGAGCCCGGGGCGGAGGGGGAGAAAGCCCGACGCGGCGGAGTACGCGAGGAGTTCCTGGCCGGAGCGAAGTTCCTCTGGGCCCACCCCATGCTCCGCCCCCTGACGCTGCTGCTCTCGCTCTTCACCTTCCTGACGTACGGCCTGACCGACCTGGTGATCTTCCTGATCAAGCACCAGCTGGACCGCCCCGACACCACGGTCGGCTACGTCCTGACGGCCGGCACCGTCGGCTCGTTCATCGCCGCGGCCGTCGTGGCCCGGATCCGCAAGCGGCTCGCGTTCGGTGTGGTCTGGATCGGCGGGGTCGTCCTCGCCGGGCTTTCCATCGCGACGATCGGCCTCGTCCACAGCGTCCCGCTGGTCGGCGCCCTGATGCTGCTCACGATGATGTGCACGGGCATCGCCGGCATCAGCTCCATGTCGCTGCGCCAGGAAGTCACCCCGAGCCATCTGCTCGGCCGGGTCACCTCGTCGTTCTGGACCATCCACACCGCACTCGGCCCGCTCGGCGCGGGAGTCGTCACGGCGGCCGCGGCGGGACTGGGCGTGACGACCACCTGCCTGCTCGTCGGTCTCGCGGTCGTGGCCGTGGCTCTATCGGGCACGCTCACCGGGCTCGGACCGCGTCGAGCAGAGCCAACTCCGCAGAGCTGAGGCGCAGTTCGGCGGCCGCCGCCGAGTCACGGATCGACTCCGGGCGGCTCGCGCCCGGCAGCGGGATCACGGCGGGGGACCGGGACAGCAGCCACGCCAGCGCCACCTGGTGCGGGCTCACCTCGTGCGCGGCCGCGACCCGGTGGAACGCCGTACCGGCCGAGGTGGCGCCCGACGGGCCGTCGAGCGCACTGCGGGCGATGCCGCCCAGCGGGCTCCAGGGCAGGAAGGCCAGACCGAGCTCGGTGCTCAGCCGGAGCTCCGCCTCGCTGTCGCCGACGGCGGGGGAGTACTGGTTCTGCACCGAGACGAGCCCGTCGCCGAGCACGGCGTGTGCCGAACGGATCTGCTCGGTGGTGACATTGGAGATCCCGGCCGCCCGGATCGTGCCGGCATCGATCAACTCGGCCAGCGCGCCCACGGATTCGGCCCATGGGACCGCCGGGTCCGGCTTGTGCAGCTGATACAGGCCGATCGCCTCGACACCCAGGCGCCGCGCCGAGTCCTGGGCGGCGCGCTTGAGGTGGCCGGGCGCACCGTTCACGGTCCAGCTGCCGTCGCCCGGGCGCCCTCGCCCGCCCTTGGTCGCGACGAGCACGGCGGAGGTGTCGCCCGGGTAGCTCGCGAGGGCCCGGGCGATCAGGAGCTCGTTGTGGCCGCTCTCGCCTGCGTGCCAGTGGTAGCTGTCGGCCGTGTCGATGAGCGTGACCCCGGCGTCGAGAGCGGCGTGCACCGTGGCGACGGCGCGCGCCTCCTCGGGCCGGCCCTCGATGGAGAGCGGCATGGCGCCGAGGCCGATGGCGCTGACGGATGTGGTTCCTGTACGGCGGTACTGCACGGTGGTTGTTCCTCCGGGGGTGTCGGCGTCGCCGTCTGTGTCTGTGGGCAGGTCAGGGCACGGCCGGGCAGGTCAGTGGCCGTGTGCTGCGAGGGCTTCGTCGACCGCCTGCGGCAGCCAGTCCCGCGTACGGGAGAAGGTGAAGCCCGCCTTCCCGGCGCGGGCGTTGCTCATCACGTAGTGCCGGTCGAAGGAGAACGGCGAGGCATCCTGCCCGGGGTCGACGGTCTCGTACGCAGGTGTGCGACCGGCACGGGAGGCGATCACGTCGACCAGGCCGTGCACATCGAGCGCGTCGCCCGAGCACGCGTTGAGCGGACCCGTGACGTCGGTCCCGGTGGCCGCCCAGTGCAGCAGCGCCGCCAGCTCCTCGTGGTGGACGAAGACGGTCGGCAGCGGATCGGCGTGCACGGCGATCGGCAGCTCCCCGAGCACCCGCTCCACGTAGTGCGCGAGGCGGCCGGTGAACTCCAGGGCGCCGCCGCCGAGTACGTGCGCGCTGCGCACGCTCACGAACGCGTACCCGCCGTCCTGGGTGAACACCGCTTCCGCCTGCCGCTTGCCCTCGGCGTAGTGCGTCTCCAGATACGCGTCGTCGTGCCACGGCAGGTCCGTCCGTACGCGCCATGACGCCGGGTCCACGGCCGTCTCCCGCACCGGTGTCCCGGGGACCGCGAGCGGCAGGTCGGCGGTCGCCGGGTCGTAGACCTCGATCGTGGAGGTCATCACATAGCGCCGGGCCCGGCCGCGGAACACACGTGCCGCGATCGCGGCCTGGACCGGGGTGTAGCAGACCTGGTCGACGACCACGTCGAAGGTGCGCGCGCCGAGTGCGGCGACGAGCGAGGCCTCGTCGTCCCGGTCGGCCACGAGGTGTTCGACCCCCGCGGGCGGCACGGTGGAACCGCGGTTGATCACGGTCACCTGATGCCCGGCCGCCCGGAGGCGCTCGACCAGGAGCTTGCCGAAGTACCGGCTTCCGCCGATCACGCAGATTCTTTGCATGCCCTCATCCTGGGCATCTACAGTCACCAGCAGAAGTGGCCGCTTGATGAATCCGTATTAAGGAAAACTGTTGATCGATGTGCAGCGGCTCCGCGTCCTGCGGGCAGTGGCGGAGCACGGCAGCTTCAACCGGGCGGCGACCGAGCTGCGGCTCACCCCCTCGGCCGTCTCGCAGCACATCGCCGCCCTGGAGCGCAGCCTCGGTACGGAGGTCGTGTCCCGCAGCACCCGGGGCGTGGCGCTCACTCCGGCCGGACGGATCATGGTCACGGCGGCCGAGTCCGTCACCGCGGAACTCGCCCACGCCCGGCAGCAGATCGACCGCCTGGAGACCGGACGCACCCAGCTCACCGTCGCCACCTTCAGCAGCGGCGGCCGGCTGCTGCTCCCCGGCGCGCTGGCCCGGCTCGCGGCCGACCATCCCGGCACGGTGGTGCACGTACGGGAGGCCGAGCCCGAGGACAGCCTGCCGCTGGTCCGCCAGGGCGCGGTCGACCTGGCCCTGGCGTACGCGTTCGACGGTCCGCTGCCCGGCTGGTCGGGGCCCCGGGACCGGCTGACCTGGCGCCCGCTGATGGAGGACCCGCTGCATGTGGTGCTGCCGCGGCGCCATCCGCTGGCCGGGCGCGCGGAGCTCGACCTCGGTGAACTGGCCGCCCAGCCCTGGGTCCTCGGCTGCCTCAAGACGGCGGGCTTCCTGCGCCGGCACGCGGAACAGGCCGGATTCGACCCGGACGTCCGCAGCACCACCACCGACTACTTCTTCGCCCGCTCCCTGGTCGCCGCGGGACTCGGCATCTCACTGATCCCTTCGATCGCCCTCACACCCAAGGTTCCCGGCGTCCGCACCGTCCCGCTCAGGCCGCCCGCGCCCACCCGGCACCTGGGCGTCGCCACACTCCGCGGCCGCCGCCACGCACAGGCTCAGACGCTGATCGAGGCGCTGCGGGAACAGGCCGATGCGGTGCTGAACAAGCCTGTTCCGTGCTGAACAAGCCTGTTCCGTACGGGAAGTGAGTCACCACAAGGGACGCGTGGACGCATGAGTGGCCGCCTGGGTTGTACGTAAAGGAGCGTATTGACCTGTGATCTATGGTGGGTTTGCATCGAATTGAGCCCTCGGCGTAGGGCCGGGGGACATCAAGAACATCTAGGGCTTCGGGGGAAGCATGCCCATCGCAACGCGCGCGGTCGCCATGACCGCGCTGACCATCGCGCTCGGCACGACAGCCGCGCTCACCGCGCCGATCGCCGCCGCCGACGACCGGCGGCAGCCGTCGTACACACGGATCAGCACCGCCAAGAGCGGCACGCAGGCGGGCGCCGGGAGGGGGGCCGCGTCCGTCAGCAGGGGCGGGCGGGCCGCCCTGTTCCCCTCCACGGCCGGCCCCATCCGGGCGGGCCCGCCCACGGCCGGCCTGCCCTGGTTCCTGAAGAACCTCGGCAACGGCACTGTACGGCGGCTCGTGATTCCCGGTGTGCCCGCAGGCGCCGACCTCACCGCCACACTCAGCGGCGATGGACGGCACGTGCTGTTCGAGGGCCAAGTCGACGGCGAATCAGGGCACTTCGTCCACCGCATCGGCTCCACCGCCCGGCCCGAGCGCGTCGACATCGGGATTCCCGAGGGCTACCAGGGCGCCACGGTCTCGGACTTCGCGATCAGCGCCGACGGCCGTCATGTGGCGTTCACCGCCGCCTATCCGCCCGAGCCCACGGTGGACGAGGGCGGCCGGATCTATGTACGGGACCTGCGGGAGAACGTCACCGAGCGGGTCAGTCACGACCGTCCCGACTGGCAGCCGCGCGCCGCACTGAATCCCACCCTCAGCGACGACGGGCGATTCGTGGCGTACCAGTACAACTACACGAACGGGCCGCGCGGCGACGACTGGGCCCAGGTCTATGTGCGTGACCGCGAGACCGGCACCCTCACGCGGGCGGACGTCAGCCACGACGGCACCCCGATGAAGCGCGAGTCGACGGACCCGGTCATCAGCGGCAACGGCCGGTATGTGGCCTTCGAGTCGGCCGACGACCACATCGTGCCCGGCGACGAGGACAAGAGCTGGAACGTCTTCGTCCGCGATCTGCGCACCGGCACCTCGACGCGCGTGCACAGCGACCACGGCGGCGAGGCCGACTTCTACACCCGGGGCCCGGCCGCGATCAGCCCCGACGGCCGGTACGTCGCGTACCGCACGTGGCGCGACGGCGGGATCCGGGTGCGGGAGGTGAACGGCGAGGGTCCGTCGAGTCTGCTCGTCCCGGTGAGCACAGAGGGCGTGGAGCACGGGGACATCGGGCACGCCGCGTTCACGAAGGACGGCAGCGTGGTGTTCAGCTCCGCGGCCACGGACTTCGTGCCCGGGGACACCAACGCCGCGGACGACGTCTTCCGGTTGCGGCTGCGCTGAGCGGAGCGCGAGCGCGGACCGGACTCGACCTGCTCAGTTCGCGCTCGCTCTGTCCGCGCCCGCTCAGTCCGTGCTCGCCCGGCCCGCGCCTGCTCAGTCCGCGCTAGGCGCCGGAGAGGGCAGTACGCCCGTGCAGTTCGTCCGCCCGTACGCGCCGTCCGCAGTGGCACTCTGCACATGGCGGCCCTTGATCGCGAGGGCGCACTTGGCCTGGCCGCCCTGCGCGCCGAGGACGACGGAGACGACCGGCGCCCGGCCGAGCGGCACCCTGATCTCCTTGCGCCAGGGCAGTTCGGCCCGGGTCACGGTCTCGGCCGTGCCCTTCTCGCTCGCTCCCTGATAGGTGATGTCGACCGTGCCCTCGCCCGTCACCTCATACGTCACCGCGGCGGTCGGCACCTTGCGGGGCGGGTCGCCCGGCTCGCCCCGCAGCACGCTGTAGAGGACGAGCCCCGCGCACAGCGCGAGGACCACCACGGCCGCCACGATGCCCGGACGGTCGGCGAGGATGCGGCGCGCCGAAGCCGGCTCCGTCGGCTCATCCGGAGCCGCCTGGGCCGTCGCGGCCCCCGGCTCGACCTTTTCCTGGGTTCCCCTGGACATGGCGACTCTCCACCTGAGGCGGCACGGCCCTTCGCCGGTGCGACGACGCCAGATACAAGAGCCACCGACCAGGCCATGTCAAGTTGTCGGCCAAACTGGGCATTTGGCAGCCGTGGCCGGATTTCGTCCCCAACTCACCCTGATTTTCCTGTCTTTGCAGCGAGGTGAGCCTTATCGCCGATCGGTTGACATGTGCATCACGCGGCGGTGTACAAGGTCTCGCCCGCCAACTGCCGTCCGGCAGTTGGTCCTTGGTTCCTTCGCGAAGGGAAACCGATGCAGAGACCGAGAGCCAGACGGCTCCTGGCCACGACTGTGGTGCTGGCGGTGGTCACCGCCCTCGCACCCACGACACCCGCGTTCGCGCAACCGCCGGACACCCAACGACTCGCGTCCGGCATCAAGAACTTCCTGGGCCTGAGCGAAGGCGCCGAGGAGCCGGCGGACCCGCCGAGCCTCCCGGACACCGACGTCGCCGCCGGCGAGCGCCTGCCCAAGGGCAAGGCCGCGGCCAAGCCCAAGCGGGTCAAGGAGCTCAAGGAGCGCCGCACCCCGCACGCCCGCTACTGGCAGCTGTCCGACGGACGGATCCAGTCCGAGGTCGCGTCCGTTCCCGACGCGTACCCCACGGGCGAGGGCAAGGAACGCTCCTGGAAGGCCATCGACACCGAGGTCACCGACACCGGCCGCAAGGGATTCGACAAGGCCAACACCACCAACCTGGCCCGTACGTACTTCGGTTCACGCCCCGGCGAGCTGGTGCGCTTCGAGCTCGACGAGGGCCACTGGGTGTCCCTCGGGCTCAAGGACCCGGCCGCCAAGAAGCTGACCCCGGTCGCCGACGGCAACACCGTCACGTACAAGAACGCCTTCGGCGAAGGCGCCGACCTCCAGTACACCGTCGGCAACGGCAGCGTGAAGGAGGGCATCGTCCTGCGCGAGCGGCCCGCCACCGCTCCGGTCTACGAGTTCACTCTCGACACCCACGGCCTCGAGGCCAAGGCGCAGAAGAACGGCAGCATCGCGCTCTACAGCGAGAGCGCCGGGCCGAAGCGGCCCGAACTGGTCATCCCCGCGCCGTTCATGACGGACTCCAAGAAGGACGCGTCCTCCCCGTACGGGACCAAGTCCTCCGACGCCGTACAGCAGAAGCTGACCGGCGAGGACGGCTCGTACGCGGTGAGCCTGCGGCCGGACGCCGAGTGGCTGACGGCCGACGCGCGCCAGTACCCCGTGACGGTCGACCCGACCATCACCATCGCGCCGACCCCGTCGCAGTCCGAGGACGTCATGATCTCCTCGGACGGTCCGGCCGACAACTACGACGGCAGCTGGCGGCTTTCGGTCGGCAACACCGCCACCGGATCCAGCCGCGCCCTGCTGCGTTTCGGCCTGTCCGGCATCCCCGCGGGCACCAAGCTCGACAACGCCGAGCTCAAGCTCTACTACGACCAGACGCACACCACCGGCGCCGAAGAGGTGGCCCTGGAGGCGCACCGCGCCACCGGCCCCTGGAGCGAGACGGGCGCGACCTGGAACAACGCCAAGGACCTGACCGGCGAACTGTCCGGCACCTCGGTCCTCGTCGACGACGGGGACGCGGGCACCACGGCAGCGCAGGGCGCCTGGCCCGCCTCGACCAACACCGCGTACACGCAGTACGCGCACGGTCTGGACTACCGCTACAACAAGGACGCCACCGCGGGCGACACGTACTCCTGGCAGCCGAACCTCCCCGAGGACGGCACCTACCAGGTCGACGTGCACTACGTCCCGGCCTCCGACCGCGCCGCGGGCGCCCCGTACACCGTGAACCACAGCGGCGGCAGCAAGGCGTACACCGTCAACCAGCAGACGGGCAGCGAAGGCGAGTGGAAGACGCTCGGCTCGCACCCGTTCAAGGCGGGCACGGCCGGCAAGGTCGTCCTCGGTGACGGTCCCGCGTCCACGTCGACCACGGTGCTCGCGGACGCCGTCCGCTTCACCAAGGGCGGTGTGGTCACCAAGCGGCCCGACATCAGCAACACGTGGCACAGCTTCGCGGTGACCAAGACCGTGCAGCAGTGGCTGGACGGCACCTACGCCAACAACGGCTTCGTGGTGAAGGCGGGCGACGAGTCCGCCACCGCGCCCAAGGGCGGTCCGCGCTACGAGGCCGCCGAGTACGCGTACAAGGGCGAGATCGCCAACTACCCGAAGCTCGTGCTCACTTACGGCACACAGGGCGTCGACATGGATCCGCCGCGCACCGTGCACTCCACGGGCGCGGAGCTGAGCTGGCCCGCGTACACCGACCCGTCGGCCGCGAACGTCGGCGACGACATCGTCGAGTACCAGGTCCACCGCAGCGTCTACCAGCACTTCACGCCGTCGTGGCAGACCATGGTCTCGCCGGTCGCCAAGGACCTGCGGGCCTTCACGGACACCACGGCGACACCGACACCGGCGGACTCCGCCGACCCGTTCGGCAACGCCTACTACTACATGGTCGCCGTGAAGCTGAAGGACGGCCGTGTGCTGCCGTCCACCACCCAGCTCGTACGGCTTCCCAAGGCCGGCCGCACCACTGTGGTGCTGCAGAGCGGACAGAGCGACACCACGCTGTCCTCCACGCGGCCCGCCACCGGGCACGACACGATCTCCGAGTCCGGTCTCGAGCGGTCGTGGCTCTCCGTCGGCAACAACTCCGGTACGTACGGCACCACTCGGGCCCTGCTCGACTTCCCCGGCACCGAAGCCATCCCGGCGGGCGCGCGGGTGCTCGACGCCCAGCTCGACCTGTGGGGCTTCACCACCACGACCGGCACGAACGGCGCCATCTATGAAGCACGCGGTCTGACCCGCGACTTCGACGAGTCCGCCGCCAGCTGGTCCAAGGCGAACGCCACCACCAACTGGACCGCGCCGGGCGGTGACATGGACGCCGCCGTCTCCGACACGGTCGGCACCGTCACCAACGACCCTGCGCGTCAGAGCTGGTCGCTGACCTCCCTGGCCCAGAAGTGGGTCGCGGACCCGGCGAGCAACCACGGTGTCGCCCTCCGCCTCAAGGACGAGTCGGCCACGGGGCCGCAGGAACGCACGATGTTCCTGTCCTCGGAGGCCGAGGAGGCCCAGCTGCGGCCGCAGCTGGTCGTGACCTACCTGTCCAAGTCGACGGAGAACACGTACTTCTCGCCGTACACCCCGGCGCGGATGATCCCCGGCGACGAGTACACGGTCGACGTCACCCTCACCAACACCACCACCAGCACCTGGCCGGCGGGGCAGCGCTCCCTGTCGTACACCTGGTCGCTGCCCGACGGCACGGACGCCACCACCGGCGGCAACCAGCTGGCCACCCAGCTCGCCACCGAGGTGCTGCCCGGCGACTCGATTACCGTCCCGGCCAAGCTCAAGGCCCCCATCAACTCGGACTCGGGCAACAAGCGCCTCGAGTACGTCCTGAAGTGGGACCTGAAGAACACCGCGAACGGCACCTGGCTGTCGGCGACCGAGAGCATCCCGCCGCTCGCCCAGAACGTGCGCACCGAGGACCCGACCTCCAACCAGCTGGGTCTGGAGAAGTTCTTCACGTACGCGGGCAAGAACACCGGCGCGGGCTCGTCGCTGATGACGAACCTGTACGCGGGCAACACGGTCTGGCAGTACAACGCGTTCAACAACCCCGGCCGTGGCATCGCCACCTTCGGACGGTTCGCGTACAACTCGCAGGACACCTCGGACACGGTGCTCGGCCACGGCTGGTCGGCGCAGCTCGCGATGCCGCTGCGGCTCGGCGCCGCGCTCGACTTCCACCCCAACCCGAACCCGACGGAGGTCACCCTCCCCGACGGTGACGGCACCGCGCACGTCTTCCGCAAGCAGGACGACGGCAGTTGGCGGGCGCCCGCGGGCGTGCACTACCTGCTGCGCCAGGGCGCGGGCGTGGACTGCAAGCCGAGCGCGGACGGCGATCCGCGCGCCTGGTCGCTGACCCGGCCCGACCGCACCCAGTTCTTCTTCGACTGCGACGGCTATCTGACGTCGGTCGTCGACAAGAACGGCAACACGCAGACGTACACCTACGCCGAGCGCAAGTCGAACAACAAGCCGGTCAAGTTCCTCACGTACATCGAGGATCCGGCGCGGCGGCAGTCGCTGTCGGTCGAGTACTACACGAAGGCCGACACCAACAGCCCGAAGATCATCGACCACGTCAAGTCGATGACGGACGTCTCCGGGCGCAAGGTCGCCTTCGACTACTCCGACAAGGGCCTGCTCACCAAGCTCACCGACGGCGTGGGCTCGTCCCAGCCGAAGGTGTTCGGCTTCACGTACGACATGGAGCAGGGCAACAAGAACGCCAAGCTGGTCAAGGTCACCGACCCGCGGGGCAACGCCACGTCGCTCGACTACTACTACCCGAGCGAGGGTGACGACCCGAAGTTCCACTGGAACACGCAGACGCTGACGGACCGCCTCGGCCACACCACGGACTACGCGTACACCGATCCGGACGGCACGGCGGGTTCGGTCATCAGCACCAAGGTGACCGACGCCGAGAACCACGCGAGCCAGTACGTGATGGACGGCTACGGCCGCGCCACCGCGATGACCAACGCCAAGTCCGAGACCACCAAGATGGCCTGGGACACCGACAACAACGTGACGCGCATCGAGGAGGCCAACGGCGCCGTCACCTCCTGGCAGTACGACCCGAAGACCGGCTATCCGCTGGAGCAGAAGGACGCCGAGGCCAACAAGAACGGCACCGAGGCGAAGACCTTCACCTACTCCTACGGGCTCGACGGCCATATCGCCGACCTCTTCGAGAAGAAGTCCCCCGAGGGGCGCACCTACCGGTTCGGCTATGACACCAAGGGCAACCTGACGTCCGTCACCGACCCGAAGGGCGTCGCCTCCGCCACGGAGGGCGACTACACCGCCCGCACCGAGTACGACGTGTACGGCCAGGTCATCAAGGAGACCGACGCCAACGGACACGCCACGCGGTACCGCGAGTTCGAACCGGTCGGCTTCCCGAATACCATCACGGACGCGGCGGGCCACGACTCGCACTTCGCGTACGACGTGCGCGGCAACGTCACCGAGGTCATCAACGCCAAGAGCGCCGAGGTGACCCAGACCTACGACGTGTTCGGCCGGCCGCTGGAGAAGAAGGAGCCCGTCAAGCAGGCGGAGAACGACTTCGTCATCACGCCCGCACCGGTCTACGACGCCAACGACAACATCACCAAGGTGACGGCGCCCAACGGCGCGGTCTCCACCTCGGTGTTCGACAAGGCCGACCAGGCGATCGAGACGGTCGACCCGGGCGACGAGGCCACGGATCCGGGCCGCAGGACGACGACCACGTACGACAAGGTCGGCAACATCCTGAAGGTCACCGGTCCGCAGGGCAATCTGACGCCCGAGGAAGGCGACTTCACGGCCACCACGGTCTACGACGCGGCGTACCAGCCCGTCGAGATGGTGGACGCCGAGGGCAACAAGGCGACGGTGGCGTACGACAACGTCGGCAACGTCGTCAAGGTCGTCGACCCGCGCAAGAACGCCAGCGCGGACCCCGACGACTACACCACCCGCTACGAGTACGACCTCAACCACCGCACCAAGCGCACCATCGACGCCCTGGAGTGGGCCACCTCGGTCCGCTACGACAAGGACGGCCTCCAGCTCGGGCAGACCGACGCGGAGGGCAACGAGTCGCTCGCGACGTACGACGAGCGCGGCGCACTCGTGGAGTCGAAGCTGCCGGTGAAGGAGGACTCCTCCGGGAACGTCACCTACCGGACCACCAAGTACGCGTACGACCAGGTCGGCAACCGGACGAAGACGATCACTCCGCGCGGCGTCGAAACCACCGGCGACGACACGGACTTCACCTCCGAGACGGTGTACGACGAGCTGAACCGGGTGAAGGAGGAACGCTCCGCCTTCGACAAGGACGACGCGACCTACACCACCCCGGACTCGGTGTTCTACACCTACGACTCCGTCGGCAACCTGCAGTCCGTCTCCGCCCCGCCGTCCGAGGGCCAGACCGTCCGCAATGTCACCGAGTACACGTACTACGACAACGGCTGGACCGAGACGTCGAAGGACCCGTGGGACATCTCCACGGCCTACGAGTACAACAAGCTCGGCCAGCAGACCAAGAACACGCTCACCTCGGCGGGCGGCTCCCAGCAGCGCACCATGACCTGGGACCACTACCTGTCGGGCAACGAGAAGGCACGCGCCGACGACGGGGTGCCCGTCGGCCGGCAGGCCGTCCTGGTCGACAGCTCGGACTTCAACAACACCGCGCTGCAGGGCAACTGGGCGCGGACACAGGCCGAGCAGCAGTACGGCTACGACACCTACTCGCATCCCGCGGGTGACGGCAGCGCCTCGCTGTCGTGGCAGTTGAACATCCCGCAGAACGGCACGTACGAGGTCTTCGTGCGGCACCCGAAGATGACCGGGGCCGCGAGCGACGCCGCCTTCAAGGTGGATCACGACGGCGGCAGCGCGACGAAGACGGTCGACCAGACGCAGCGGGCGGGCGAGTGGATCTCGCTCGGCAGCTACGCGTTCGTCGAGGACGGTCCGCAGAAGGTCACGCTGACCGACAAGGCGAACGGCACCGTACTGGCCGACTCGGTGAAGCTGGTCCGCTCCGCCTCCGGTGAAACGGACACGGAGAAGAAGGACTTCACCTACAAGTACAACGCGAACGGCAACAAGACCGAGGTCCGTGACCTCTCGCCGGGCGCGAAGATCGACACGTACAGGATCGCGTACGACGGTCTCAACCGGATCAGCAAGGTCGAGGAACTCGCGAGCGGCACGGTCAAGAACAGCACCGCGCTGACGTACGACGAGAACGGCAACCCGCTCACCGCCACCCACGACCTGACCTGGCAGCAGATCGAGTACGACGAGCGCGACCTGGTCAAGAAGGTGACCAACGCCGATACGCCCACCGCGGGCAATCGGCAGATCACCTCCATGACCTACACCGCGCGCGGTCAGCTCCTGAAGCAGACCAAGCCCAACGGCAACACGCTCGAGATGCGGTACTACCCCGACGGGTCGGTGCAGCAGTCCCTCGAAAAGACCTCGGGCGGTACCGAAGTAGCGCAGCACGACCTGGAGTACACGCCCAACGGGCACCGCTCCAAGGACGTACTGAAGCTGATGAACGCCGACGACAACGCGGCGTACATCAACAACACCTACTCCTTCTCCTACGACCCGCAGGACCGCATCACCAAGGTCGACAAGGCGGGCGACGCCCCGGCGACCGAGGAGTACCGCTACGACCGCAACAGCAACATCGTCGAGCAGACGGTGGACAAGGTCACCACGACGCAGCGCTACGACCGCAACCGGCTGTTGTCGGCGTCGTCGCTGGGCGCCACGTCCACCTACAACTACGACCCGCTGGGCCGGCTCGACACGGTCAGCACCGGTGGCCAGACGGCCGAGAAGTACACGTACGACGGCTTCGACCGCACGGTGAAGGTGCGCTCGGGCGTCGGCGCGACGGCCCAGACCACCAGCTATGTCTTCGACCCGTTCGACCGGACGGTCTCCCAGACCACGACCGGCGACAAGGGCAAGACGACGGCGTTCACCTACCTCGGCATGGACAGCACGCTCCTGCGCGAGACCGTGGACGGCAAGGCCGACAAGGACTACCAGTACCTGGCCGGTGGTCAGCGGGCCACGCAGATCAAGCACAAGGACGGTGCGAAGGAGGTCTCGCAGTACGTCACCAGCCCGCGCGGCGATGTCGAGGCGGTCACCAAGGAGGACGGCAAGACCCGCGCCACGTACGGCTACACGGCGTACGGCAGTGACGACCAGTCCCAGATGACCGGCGCCGACAAGCCGGCCGCGGGCGGCGGGGAGCAGGGGGACGCGTACAACGCGTTCCGCTTCAACTCCTCGCGCTTCGACGCCTCTTCGGGCACGTACGACATGGGTTTCCGCAACTACGACCCGGGCCTGAACCGCTTCCTGACCCGGGACTCGTACAGCGGGGCGCTCGCCGACATGTCCCTGGCCACCGACCCGTTCACCGGGAACCGGTACGCGTTCGCGGGCGGCAACCCGATCAGCTTCGTCGAGCTCGACGGGCATCTGTTCGGGCTCTCGCTGTCCGACATCGGACACGCAGCCCTCGACGTGGTCGGGCTGATCCCCGTCGTCGGCGAGGTCGCGGACGTCGCCAACGGCATCTGGTACGCGGCCGAGGGCAACTACGCCGACGCCGCCCTCTCGCTCGCCTCGGCGATCCCGCTGGTGGGCTACGGGGCGACGGCGGTCAAGGCCGGCAAGTACGCCGCGAAGGGCATCGAGGCGGCCGACACCGCCAACGACACGCGCAAGGCGGCGGACAACGTCGGCGACGCGGCGGACACGGCGAACGACGCCCGCAAGGCCGACGGTCCGGACGGTACGACGACGAAGTCGCCGGACAAGCCGGATGCGAACACCTGCAAGACCAACAGCTTCGTGGCCGGAACGCAGGTCGTCCTCGCGGACGGCAGCACGACGGACATCGAGAAGCTGAAGGTCGGCGACAAGGTCGTGGCCACCGACCCGGAGACCGGTGCGACCGAGCCCCGGTACGTCACCAACGCCCGCAGCCACAAGGGCGAGAAGGCCCTCGTCACCCTGACCGTCGACCGTGACGGCAAGGACGGCGAGGCCAAGCCGGTCGAGCTCACCTCGACGGCCGCGCACCTGTACTGGCTGCCGGACTTCGGCAAGTGGGTCAAGGCACAGGACCTCAAGTCCGGTATGTGGCTGCAGACCTCCGCCGGCACCTGGGTCCAGATCACCGCGGTCGACACCGCGCACCGCTCGGAGCGCGTGTACAACCTGTCCGTCGAGGGCGTCCACACGTACTACGTGGGCGCGCGCCACACCGCCGTTCTCGTTCACAACTGTGGCTATGAGAACGAGGCGATCGCCGCACAGAAGCGCGCCGACGACCTCAAGAAGCAGTGGGGCAAGGGCCACGACTACTCGACGGTCGCCGTGATCGGTGTGCGCAACAAGGTCACCGGCAAGATCAGCGAGAAGGTGGCGCTGGCCGGCGGCAAGAGCATCGACGAGGTCGGCCAGAACGTTCTCAAGAAGGGCGAGGACTTCATCCAGGGCCAGCCGGTTCCCGGCCGTCTCACGGCCAAGGGCAAGCAGGCCTACGAGCACGCCGAAGAAGCGGTGTTCAACTGGGTGAAGAAGAACCCGGACTACGAAGTCGTCTACGGCGGCACGTCGCGCAACGTGTGCAAGGGCGTGTGTGCGCCGCTCGTCCAGCGGACGATGAACCTGGGCGGCAAACCCTTCCGCGGAAGGGGAGACAAGACGCAGTTCCGGATGTTCTGGCTCACCACGCGGTACTAGCCATGCGCTGACCCCGTGATGACAGTGGGGCCCCCGCCCCCCGCGGCCCCGGGCCGGCGCCGGGCGCGCCCCCGCGCCCCGCCCCCCCTCCCCCCA